>MHYA01000166.1 GCA_001825675.1 Planctomycetes bacterium GWF2_42_9
AGAATCATTAGAAAAATTAAGCGATCTGCCAAAAAAGCCGCATAGGGCTTTGACGCGAAGGTATTGTGTAAAGTGCAAATGCAATATTTTGGCAAAGGTACATAGTAAGGATGAGCAGTGTCCGGTGGGCATTTGGTAGAATTTGGCACGTAAGACGCAAGTTCAGGTGTAATCGAAACAGGTCAATCCACTCGGGTACATCTATCCGATGGGAATTCGTATACTAACGCGATTGCCAAAAACAAATTTGTATTTTTCTCTTGCAATTCTCCTATAACAAGTAAAATAGATTCAGAACAATTGAATATGATTTTGTAAAACACTAATCCTTTTAGAATACTTCACAGGAAACAGGTCAATTTCTTAAGCAAAGAAGTGTTACGTAATTGGATTGGTGTCCTCGATGTTCACGCGCAGCGTGAAAGAACGGGACACCTCTCCTTGCGTTTCTTTGCTGGCCTGACCTGGCCACCTGTGAACGTGAGCTGGGTGTTCCGTTTTTTTATTCGGACAACCCATCTTGCATAATCGTTGCAATTTAACCAAGAAGAAAAGTATTTGAAGGTACGCAAATAGATTAAAGATAGAAAATATTTAGTTTTTTTATTGACAGAACTTTTGCAAGGAGTTTTAATTTTTCTAAAGGGTTCGGGTGGGGACAAATTTTGTTCCATCGAACATGCAAATAATTTGTAAAATATAAGGCTTTCTCGAAAATTGCCATTGCTACATCAATCTCCTTGTGGGATGAGTTTTTGTGGCGTTTTGACCCAAAAACGACAAAGCGATCTCGATTTTTCGAATTGTTAGAGGTGCCAAAGAGTTTTCTGAAAGGATTCGTAGGATGATAAGGCAAAACAAATCAATTCTTTTTTTCTTCCTTTTTGCATTCCATTGCGAGACATGTTTTAGAGGCAAGTGTGTGGTTATAGATTAATTCATGATCTCTATCAAAACAAATTTAAAATAATAAGATTTCTTAAAAAGAAAGACAAATGGCCATGGATCTTGTTCTGAATCAGTTCAAAAGAAACTTGTCACCAAACAACAAATCAATCCTTAAAAAATACCAAGCTATATTATGGCTTCAACTGCTGATTATTATTTTATACAGCGGTTCTGCATTTGCTGTAGATTCGAGCGGTATTGAAGCTGCAATGAGGAATTATCAGAGCAAGTACCATTATATAGCAGTGCTGAATGGCTTACCCAACAAATATATTGGATGGCCAGGTAATAACTGTGTAGCCGCACCAAGTTATCCTTCGGGATTTTACGGAGATATTACAGAAGATAAGGCCAATGACCTTGTAAATAGTATTGTTGGCAGTTTTTATCATGGTAGTAGTGCTATATACGGCAACTTTATTGAAAGCCCTGCTAATCAGGAAACAATTACAACCGTAACTGTAACCGAACCTAATTCAAATGACAGTTGGCAGAATAAATTAAGTCAGCTTAATACCGACATTGCTAAATTAGTGCATTATAATCAAGGAGCGTCTTCTATCGATGCTATTCGAAAAGAAGGCTATGGCTATTCTGACCCTAATATAACGGGCAGCGGATGCGATTTGCAAATAGAGCAAGATGGCAGTTTTAATGATGCCCGCTCAATGGCTGAATCAGAGTGGGAAGAGGGATATTATACGCCTTGTATGCAAACTGGTGTGGTTGTTTGGTCGCATCGATGTTATATGGAATGGGATTATTGTGAGCAAAATTATTCTGCTAACTCTTATAGTGCGTTCGTAGAAAGCGTAAATGAAAAATTATACAGCGACCTTAGAAAGCATAATGGTTCCGCATACAGCTATCTCAAAGTTTCACCACGCAACTATGTTTATGACTGCGGGGATTATAATGATATTGATGGGGTTGCCCCTTTAAATCCTGTTTCGGCGGACGAAAAATATCATTCATGGGGAAGTCCGACTACGGGGTCTGAATGGACATCTGAATATATTTTCGACTCCGGTACAGCTCCAACGATACCATCGCCGTCAAGACAAACCGATTGGTGCTGGCCATTTGACTGTAATGAAAGTTATGAAGCCGAGAAGGCTTGGAGTTTAACTGGCATTGCCCTTGTGGTAGACCCTGTCTTTCCAAGTGAAAGCAGCCCGGCCAGTAGTTGTCCCGGCACAAGTCTAACTATTTATAAGGACAAAGACAAAAATATTGTTTATTCTGCTGCCGAAGGCTGCGGTTATGATTCTGGCGAGACTGTAAGCGGACGGATAGTAATAAGTGATTACGACCCTAATCTTGGCATATCATTAGAAGTTAAACTCAATAATACATTTTCCAACAGTATCGCAAGTCTTACAATAGATGGCGATTCTATTAACGGCAATATTTCCAATGCAGTATATTGCTTCGGTTTCACAGAAGACCCCTGCACCGGAGAATGGTATGTGCCATTCAGTATAACAGCGTATGTTGGAGAAGATAAAATCAGCTTTTCGACAGCTACCGCTTATAGTAAACCGTTAGGTGAAGATGCTACAGACCCCAATGAATCGGACAAGATGCTGACCTATCGCAATAATGGGGAAGGTGTAAGTTTTCAGATAAAGACAAATGGTTATGAATGCTGTACCCGCAAAGCCACAGGCATAGTAGAAATTCCGCCCCAAATTACCGAACATGAAAACGGTGATATTGAGATATATTTTCAGGATGTTGGCCAATCCTATATATGGGGTAACTACGGTTGGCAGTTCCCATTCTTTGGATATACGCAAACTTGTGCTTTTCTTGATATGGATATAAGCACTTACAACAGCATCGTGCTTTCATTCGAAAATGGCAGAAGATTTGTTTACAATGTAGGTGCAAACTGGGAAACGCAGGGAATGTCGGAAAATGCTGTTTTCGACAGGGAAATAGATGATAACGGTAATACCATATCTATAGCAGGTTTAGATGCCAACGGCAGAATAAGCACCATAGCACAAGCGGCTGACCCGACGAATCTTTACAGACAGTTTTATTATGAAGATTCAAGCAACCCAAGTCGTATAACATCCTACGCAGACTACGCCGGTAATATTTCGAGAACATATACCATTGTTTACGATGAAAATACAGGCAAAGTTTCGGGTATAGTTGGCGGCAGCGGTTCTGGCTGCAGCAGTTGCTGTTCGGCAGATACAAACAGACTTTATACCTTTAATAATTATGGCTATGTTCTTACAGAATCCGATACTCTTGGCAACGTCATTTACGAATATGAGTATGATAGCAAAAACCGAGCAATCGCCAAATGGCTCGGAGCTAAAACTTCTGCGGTTCCAATTCAAATAGTAGATTTTAATATTCCTGATGCGGCGGCGTATGGTGGTTCTGAAATTCAGGATGTTTATGATTATACCGTTGGAAGCAATTATCAGCTTACAAGGAATATCTTAGACTCATTAGGCCAAGTAATAACTAAAATTCAATTTGACCAGTTAAATATAAACCCAGCTAATATTTCAAGCGACCCAAATACAATAATCGCTAATGGAGGTTGCGTTACAACGTATGAGTACGGATACTCCGGCGGCAGTCTCGATAATATAACTACCAAATCGCCTGAATTCAATGCCCATTCAACCGACACCTATAGAAAATATAAATTACATAATTCACCTGATGATTATGAAGAAGATATACTTACTATCGATGATAACAACCCATCTGAAATAATCCTCAGTAGACGTACATATAGCAATAATATGATAAGTGCCGAATATGACTGGTACGGTATCCAAGACAATACCGGTACCTTTTATTATTACGACAATGGTCGTTTAAGCCACCAATATGGAGCTTCAGTTACGCAGTTAAACGGCAATGGTACGCAGCTTGCATATGACTATACCTATCATTTAGATGGCAGAGTCGATACTGAAACAAAGGGAGATAACTACTCTGATGCACAAACCATTACAACTCATATTTATGATAATATCAATCAGCCTGCTGGAACGATAGTCGAAGATTTTTTTGGCAACCTGCTTTATCAGACCAACTCAAAATCTACAGGTCTTGGCGATGAGATTTATAGTATCAGCAAAACAGGTGTTGTTACGGGCAGACAATATGACGATGGAGGCAAGATTATATCTGAATTTACATTTGCCAATCCCAACGATGTAAGTTTATTTGCCAATGCCTCATACGGCGACATATCGAGCGTTTATTCAAATGTTGATTGTATAAGTCAGACAAAATATGAATATGATGCTCAAGGCCGAATTACTTATACATATATAGCGGTTGATGATTCCGAATTTTCTTATAATTATCCAACAAGCTGGAATTGTACTAAATCTATTTACGATGCCTACGGCAGGAAAATCCAGCAAATAGCTGATTATGGCGGACAAAATCTTACCACATCATACAATTATGATAATCAGGACAGGATTATTAAAACAACGTATCCTGACGGACATTGGCTCAAGCAATGTTATAACGGCAGAGGACTTGTTTACAGAACCATCGAAGGATATGGTTCAGAATATACAGACCCGAACGATTTTATTGTTACGCAGACCGTTTATAATGGCGATGGGCAGCCAGTTAAGAAAACCGTTGGCGGCACAGTTACAGACAGCTACCTATATGATGAAATCGGCAATATTTACAGACATTATCAAGGCGACTGCGAAACTGAATACTGTAACTATACTCAATATGAAAGAAATTATGCAGGCGACATAATCAGCCAAAAATCTGTTGATGTAAGCTCGGCAGGTATTGAGACAGTCATACAGCAAACAGATTATCGCTACAACAAACGCGGTGAAAAAATCGAACAGCGTGTTTTAGCAAGTCCCAATAATGACCCATGTCAAATGAGTGTACCCAACGATTTTACTGACAAGGTAATTCTTTACAGCTATGACTATCTTGGAAATGTCGCCGAAACAGTTATTAAAACTGATGATGCCGGCCAGATATATACAGATGAAAATAAGACGCAGGTAAATTATCAGGTTGGCGACCATATCGAGCAGAACCTCTATGAGGTTACAGGAGAGCTTTTATATAATGTAAAGTTTGATTGTCAGGAAATGTGTGATATTTATTATCCCTACAGTTGTTATATTCCTTTGCCTTTTGCTGATGTTAATGATTTATATCGTTACGCAAAAGAAATTAAGGATATTTCCATAACACGATATAATTACCTTGCCGGTCAGCTTGAAAGTCAGGAAGTTCTGGCGGACTTCAACGAGGCTAATCCTTATTTTGAGAATTACGATTATCCAACAGAAGGTCTAATCTGGCAAACCATCTCTGCTTTTGAATATGATAAAGCAGGCAGAAGGACAAAATTATTTGATGCCGATGACAATTTTACAACAACTGAATATGACAGCCGAAATATGCCCATATCGCAAACACTTTGGCAGGGTAAACAGCTTTTGAGAATGAATGACAGTAATGGCTATGACCCTAATTTTGTGCCTTATCCTGTAAAAAGGTCTTTGACCGCTTACAATACGGCAGGTCTTATACGAAAGACAGCCGTTCTTGTCGACCCAAATATTAATATCGGAATTAATGATGTGAATACGATGGTTGACAAGGTTGTATATTATGTATATGACGCAAATGGGCATCTTTATCGCGAAAAGGAATTTTTTGGGCGACAAGATAATATGGATTGTAAGGCTCTCAAGGAATACAGTTATGATGGACTTGGCAGGATAAGTCTTATAGAGATGGCTGATTTTCAGGAAATTGATATCTTTGGCCAGATTTACGAAAACAAGATACCCCTAAAGTATGTTGAATATGATTATAATCTCAAAGGCGAAAAAATTATTGAAACCGTAACGGATATAAATACAGCCGATTATGAAACCATTGATTTCAAGACATACTATTATTATGACAGTCAGGGCAGAATGAATCGGGTCAATAATGAAGTTGGAATACTCGCACAGTATTTTTATGATTCACTTGGCCGAAAGTCTAAGGAAATCAATTCTGCCGGCATGACAACTCTATCCAATTACAATCGTTTGGGTTATTTGGTTTCGACAGTTGAGGATTCGACTGGCATGTCCAGAACGACATCCTTTGGCTATGACCGCAATGGCCGCAGAACATCCATCGGCTCTGGCGGCAGTTCAACCATTTATAGCTATAATTATCTTGGCAAAATTGAAGCAATCGAATATCCTGACGACAAAACCATTGAATATGGTTATGATGTGAAAGGTAATGTAACGAGCAGAACAATAACAAATAATTCGCAGAGCGTTACTACGTATTACAGTCGAGATGCCCTTGGCAGGATACGCAATAAGCAGTATAGCAATGACCCTAACTGGCAGGAGCCTAATAGTGTATGGCCTTTTGACGAAATGATGTACGATGCGGCAGGAAATAAAGTCCTAATGGCCGAGATTGAAGATGGCAATGATATAGGATTGAGTGGCTTGACTTATGATGGCCTTGGCAATATTACATCGGCAACCCAGTATTATAAGGGTTTTCAATGCAATATCAGTTATGGTTATGACCAGCGAGGTCTTTTAACCTCGATAACGTATCCCGATGATGATAAAATTGTCGTTTATAACAGGGATGCTCTGGGCAGGATTATTTCTGTAAGCTATTGCGACAAGATAATAGCGACTTACCAATGGCTTGGCGACAAGATTATAGGTAAACAAATGGGAGAATTTACATATTCTGCAAGTATTGATTCTCTCGGTCGCTTAACGAACGAGACTTATGGTCAAATTGGCGATAGTTACGGATATTTAAATCATACAAGCCGACTGACTTCCCGAAGTTCGATAGATTACGGCTATGACACGTTAGGCAGAGTTACCAGCGAAGAAGCTGCAAGTTATACCTGCGATATTTTAGGCAATCCCACCAACGCTGCGGAAGATAATTTCATTTACGCGCTTGACAACGAAGATAGGGTTAAAGATGTAAATGATGGCAGCGGAATTTTCGCAAGTTACAGCTATGACACACTTGGCCGTAGAATCAGCAAGACCGTTGACGGCACGACAACTTATTTTGCTTACGATAAAGCTGGAAATATAATTGCAGAATATGTGCAGGATGGCAGTAATATTGTCTGGCAGAAAGATTACGTTTATGGTGCGATGGGTGAGCTTATTTATATGAAGCTGCCTATAACTACTCAAGCAGGCATAGCATTGGATAATCTTATGAACTTCTGTTATGCGTGGCTGTGTTATCCAGACTGTACGCAAGATGAACTGAATTGGGATTTTAATACTGATAATCAGATTAATTTCCTCGATTGGGCTGCCGCCGATGTTAATGATTTTGCCGGAGCGTTTAAAGATAACGGCAGATATATTCTGACAGATTTCAAAGGTTCTGTAATAGCAATGACGGATGTAAATGAAAACCTCATTGAAATAAGTTATAATGCTTGGGGTATGCCGAATTACTCAGGCAGTCTCGATGGCCTAAATATCCTTTGGAATGGTTATTACTATGATGTTGAAACAGAGAATTACTATTTGAGGAATAGATACTATTCGCCGTTAGAGCGGAAGTTTATAACCGAAGACCCAAGGGGCATAAATCCTGATGAGAATTGGAATAACAACTTTGATATTCTTGACCAATATGATGATGGTTTCGGATTACAGGTTTATTGTGCATCTGACCCTGTGAATAAAAATGATTTTTGGGGATTAGAAAAAGACCGTAAGATTTGTTGTAAGATTAAGGAGACCAATACTCGTATGGTTTATATTCCGCCGGGTATGGGAATGCCATCGCCAAGTCTTGAAACTACTACATCCTGTTCGCAGCATACATGGAATATCGGGCGTGGTACCGCAAGCCCCATGGCCGCTTGTAAATGCTTTTATAAAAATTCTCGAAATATTGAGGTCTACGAAGCTGAGGGAAAAGAATGTTGTTCATGTGCTGTTTTCTTAGTTTTATATCCTGCGGAAGAATATCCATCCAAGCCAGGACACGTAAAAATAGTTGTTGCCTGTGGATTGGGTGGTGTTAATTTTGCGGCAAGTGTCTATGCAAATGGCCTGAGGGATGCCTTTGGAAGATATGAAGACCGTCAAATTGAGTACGAGCCATTGCCAGGAAGTGGAGATATTTTGGGTACAACCGCAAATGTTTTTGGGACAATAACTATTAGTTGCAAACAAGCAAAAAATTGGAATCAAATATTACAAAGTGGTACTTGGGATTATGAATACTTTGGTAGAAATTGTATGAATTTTGCAAGCGGAATATACTCGGCGATGAAAAAAGAATGTCCATAAAATATATAAGGTCAAAAATGAAATACTATAAAAAAAGTAATATAATCATATTGGTTGTTTTTGTTTCTTTTGTTTGGCTTTTGATTTGGAATGCAAAACAGAAAGTTCTCATTGCCCCCAAAGAAGATATTGTATCGACCAAAAAGGCAATAGCACAATTTGTTTTGAAGACAAAATCTTTGCCGAAGGATTTTAATGACCTGATTGATTATGGTTTTTTAAAAAAAATTAACACGGATGATGCTTCCTATTATGGAGTATATGTCTATTCGAAGGATGAAAATATTATAAATGCTAATAAACCATCTCATTTTTTGACAACTATTAATCTCAGTAAAATAAAAATAAACTATGTGGATGACCCGAAGAAGATAAGGATTGAGAATAGTCATTTATATGACGATAAAAACAATAAATTTTTGATTATTGAGTGGCTTGGTGATGAAAATTTACAAGAAGAATGTGAAAAATCATCCGCAGAATTGTTTGACATATTAAATCGTTCTGCCCAATATCAATCAGATACAAATGAAATAGAAAAGGCAAAACACCAACTAAAAGATGAAGAAAAATAAAATTATCATTTTATTCATAGCTATTTCTTTGTTCTTAATCCTTTTTGGGATATGGATACATGCCTCTATGCTAGATACTTTGGGCTATGGTTTAATGAGACCAGCCAGACCGCCTTGGCAAAATGCAGATAAGGCTACCCATGTAATTGCGTACTATCGCGAAAAAAACATGGAATCAACTAATCGCATACCGCCTATAAGTGAAATTGTTAAAGAATCAAAACCTCTGAAAATAGCTGATTCGCAACCTTATGCAGATTTAGGTATCTCATTTCTGATATATAAAAACAGGTTTATTTTTCTATGTGTTGAACCGAACATGCTTCTGATAAAAGACCCTTTCACGGGAATAACGGGATTAAAGAAACCTGAAAATTATATCAGAGAAATTTTCTGCTGCAATTACGGCAATAGAGAGTTGGCTGACGGCTCGATAACTCCCTTTACGAATATCCCACGCGATTTAGAAAAGATTTTAGTCGCAAAGAATGGCAAAGATGGTCAATCGTATGTGGAGATAATCTTGAGTATCATATTTATTCAAAGACCCCACCAATTCCGGGATGTTTGGTAGAACTCGATATATATGACAAGAATGCTAGTGCTCTTTATTATCCTGAAAAAATAGTACCGCTATTCAAGGCTATTTATCCTAAAATTAATTTGCCTAAAGAACAAATTTTGGAAATGGAGCAAATAAAAACAGATAATTAATTATTTGAATGAAATCTTTACAATCAGATTCAAACGAAATAAAGTGAAATGGAACAGAAATATTATCGCTGAATACGTCTAAGATGGCAGTAATCTTGTTTGGCAGAAAGATTACGTTTTTTTTACTGTTTCTGATTTGCGATGGGCAAATTCAATAAAAAGAGAAATTAGTCAAACTGGCAATAATGAAAGAAAAATTTAATAATAAAATAGGACTTGTAGGATTTATTTTGAGTTTATTTGGAATATTATCAAGTGGCTTAATATCGATTCCTGCTCTTGGTTTGTGTATTGTCGGCATTATACGTAAAAGCTATAGAAAGTTATCTATAGCAGGAGTAGTCCTCTGCATTTTAGGATTTGTTCTCTTGTCCGTATGGACACCACCCGGAAGCGTTCCGTATCCTTTAAGTGTATTTAAATATTCCTTAAATGCACCATCTTTTTGGCTTCTATATCGTCCATTTGACACCAAAAAAGCATGTAGCCAATATTGGCTTTTTGGGGGTGCGGGTGGTTCATTATATTATGTAGCTGATAAGAATAAACCTTTTGAAAAAGAAAACGTCATAAATTTTGCAGAAAAACATAAATGGCATTTCACGGAAGAAATTGCAGTGCCTAAAGAGACCATATTAAGGCTAATTGATAAAAATCAAAATCTTGTTCTTCCTGATATTGATTTTTATTTTGAGGATAAAAATGAAGATGCTGCAATTCAGGAATTTGAATTTGATAAGAAAGTGGTTAACCTAACAATGAAAGGTTTTCCATTTTGGATTAAAGAAGATTGTATAATTTTATGTTTTGACACCGGCAATGTAATTAAAGCTCAAAGTGTAATCGTAATAGATAAAAATAAAACAACGATGGCAGTTTATTACAATGGGTCTCGTTAAATAGAAGGATATTCGCTCTTCGCAGACGAAAGAACTAATTTAATTTATCATCCTATGCAGATTTCTTAAAGGCGGGCTTGTCCTGCCTTTTTTTATTGTCTGGAAATTTGACATTTAGTTAATGATACACAAAGGTTCAGACGAAATGTTCGCATAAATTACTTTAAAAAAAGACATTATTTACTTGAATTAGTCCCAAAACATAGTAGGATATATCTTTGTAGTAGGTTTGAGGATTTTAACTGCTTTTAGGGAGGCGGAGGAAAGTTCTCAATTTCCAATTATTCGTTCGGAGAAATTCTGTAATTATTTTCTAAGGAGTTTGAGAGGTGAGAAGAACAACATTATTCTTATTGTTTATTGTTATGATGCCATATACCTCAGTTGCTAATTTGTCTTTTGATTATATGGCATATTCATTAACAGGTTATGAGATTGGTGAAACAACTCAAATAGTTTCCGATACACAACACAATACAGGGCATCCACTTATAATCCCAATATACCTTATCGTGGTGGTTCAAGAGCTTATCCCAGCCCTCTATCAGTGCCAAATCAATTTGGGGTTATAGGTTTATTTCATCCAAGAGCAAGCCAAAATGATGGATTTTGGAGTTGTGCAGAAATGATTGGTACAATTACGGTAGACGCTTCAGTTAGTAATGCTCAATTAAACATTCAATACGAAACTAACAAACCATTCAATATTCAACATCCATATGCGAGTTATTATATGGCAATAGGACTGAATGATTTTTCAACAATCCTTGTTGAATGTTCATCCTATGGTTCCGCATCATTCTCTTTGCCCGTTAATGGGGGTGATAGGTTGGACTATTACTTGTATTATTCGATTGGTTCGCAGTATCAGCTTGTTTATACTCCTTCTTTATTCGCAACCGGGACTATAGTTACATTTGCCCTTGTTCCCGAACCCACAACCTTATCCCTTCTCGGCTTAGGTTTAATAGCGTTAAGAAGAAAGAAATAAATTAAATCGTAACTACTTTTGGAGGAAAAAATGAAGAAAATACATTCTATGCTGCTTGTAATACTTTTTTCTATAACCTTTAATTCCTATGCCAATATTGTCCCGCTGACTATCGAATAT
This sequence comes from Planctomycetes bacterium GWF2_42_9, assembly GCA_001825675.1. Taxonomy (GTDB): domain Bacteria; phylum Planctomycetota; class Phycisphaerae; order Sedimentisphaerales; family UBA12454; genus UBA12454. The sequence continues at coordinate 11,588 of MHYA01000166.1, forward strand.
ACCGGCGTAGTTGATTCATATTTTAGAACTAACGGAAGCATTGTTTCGCTTCATGGTGAAACAGTAAATGGCACCGTTGATGCAGCATGGTCACCTAGAACTCCCTACGCAGGCGGTATGGTAATTAATAAGCCAAGTGGCATGTCGGCAGACGCAATGCAACTCGTTACGCTGTTTTTAAAAAACTATGCAGGCACATTTCCTGACTGTTGGGCGAGTGGCTATGTTGAAGGGATTCTGCGTATTGAATCGTCTTCTCAGTATCCAACAGGTACATTGCTTGAATTACAAGTTGACTATCAAACTATAACAAGAGATGTTCTGCCAAGTTATTATATTGATAGAGGGTTAATGTTGTTCAGCCAATATTACTACACTCTTTTGGAGTGCACGCATTATACACAAGAAAATATTGAATCGTTCCATATCCCAATTACTGTCGGAGAGACTTATCAATTTTGTATATGGCAATCACTTGGATTGGAAAATATGCCGATTAAACAAAGCGGGGTCGGTTCAGGGGTAGCTATTGATTTTCATGTCATCCCGGAACCCGCATCACTTGCTCACATCGCTCTCGGCGGCTTGCTCCTTCGCAGACGAAAGAACTAAAAGTTTATCCGTAAATGATTTCTCAGAGGCAGGCTTGTCCTGCCTCTTTTAATATAAGGCTCCTATGAAGATTAAACCTTTGGCAATTGTTGCAACAATGCTTGCAGGCTGGATTAACAGACATCAGCAGGAAATGATTGAATATTTAAAAGCTGAAAATGCTATATTAAAAGATAAATTCGGAAAAAAGCGAATCATTCTTTCTGACCAGCAGCGAAGAACATTAGCAGTATTGGCTAAGAAGATTGGGCGAAAAGGTTTACATGAAATATGTTGTATATTTTCGCCAGAAACAATCCTACGATGGCATCGAGAGCTTATCGCCAGAAAATATGATGGATCGAAGAACCGAAAATATGGCAGACCTCAAATTTCAGATAAACTTCGGAATATAATAATAAATATCGCGAAAAAAAATCGGGGTTGGGGTTATATACGCATCCAGGGTGTATTGCAGTATCTTGGCTTCAAAATTTGCCATTCTACCATAGCCACCATTTTGAAAAAAGAAGGCTTGGAACCGCAGC
>MHYA01000167.1:0-6994 GCA_001825675.1 Planctomycetes bacterium GWF2_42_9
AACTGCTAAAAAATGAGAGTTTGGTGTTCGTTTCACATGGCATGCAAGAGGTCGCAAGTTCGGGAAAACAAAGGATGCCTGCGCAGGAAGTCTATAGTACGTCTACTTGATTTGATTATTTTTAGGCAAATGCGAAGTAAATCTTGGAATTTAAATTTTCTATTTAGGTTTTTGCGAATACTCAAAAAATGAAATGGCATGTAAGATGCCGCAAATTCTAGCATAATACATCTAAATTATGTGATAAAAACATTAAATGTCTTTTTTGTAATAGCGATATTTTTATGTTATCGGAAATTTTTAAAAGATTGAGGCGAGGTGCCGAATACTTTTTTAAATGTACGTGAAAAATGAAATGGATCAGCAAAACCAAGTTTATAAGAGATATCTTTTACTAATGTTCCCGGCTTATGAAGATACTCTGCAGCAAATGCCATTTTTAATTGAGTCAAATATTGATAAGGACTTTGAGAATCAAATCGCTTGAAAAGCCTACAAATATATGCATGGTCAATACAGCAGCTTTCAGCAATATCCCTAAGAGAGTTCAACTCTCTAAAATTTTTCCTGATGTACTTTCTGCACTTTTGATATGTTGCAATCCCTTGAATGTTTTCTGTATCTTTTGTAATCATCAATTCGGAAATTCGATATAACAAATATTCAAGCAATGCAGTACAAAGCATTGATTTGTATGGACTATCGGAAATGCCATGGTCAATCAATTTGTCTAGAATATCTATTATCTCGTCAAGCTGATTAATCTGTATTGCTGAACCAATGCCAACTCTGCATTTTTTTAACATTTGTTTAGCATTTAGCCCTGTAAAATCGACAAAATATTTTATCATTGTTTCATTTTCATTGGCTGTAATTTTTTGACGAACATTCGGACCATAAGAAAAAATGGTGCCCGGCATTAAATGGTATGTTTTCTCTTTTAAAACAACAGTGCCTCTTCCTCTGGCTATAAACTCAATCGAATAATATGGAAAATCTGATCTATTGATCATGAAATTTAGAGCGGTATGTTCACAGCCTCCGCATACTACTTTAAGGCGAGAATTATTATTTTTTGCGCCTTCAATATAGAATCTTTTGGCTTTTTGGACTTGTGTTGAAAAAAAATCAGGTTCTTTTAGGTTTTTCATATTTTCTATTTCAGAAGTCAATAAATGGCATTCGATAGGCAATAATTGGCATTTGCATAGTAGTTTTGTTAATTATACTACTGTACAGAAATAAAATCAAAATCAAAAATGGGCAGTTTTAAACGGAAAGGTTGTATAATGAAAGATAATCTCAGGGCAAAAGATGTCCTTAATAAAAATGACCTCATAGTAATAGCTGGGGCTGGTGGATTTATAGCAGGTTCACTCGTCAGATACTTTAAAGAACAAGGTTTTACCAGAATAAGAGCAATCGATAAAAAACCGCTTCCAAAATGGTACCAAATCACGCCAGGCGTAGAGAATCTTTGCATAGATTTAGTTCATGAAGATAATTGCAAGAGGGCTTGTGAAGATGCAATAGAAGTTTACAACCTTGCAGCAGATATGGGTGGAATGGGCTTTATTGAAAAGTTCAGAATTGAATGCCTTAGAAGCATTTTAATAAATACACATATGATTGAATGTGCTTATCGGGCTGGTGCTAATCGATACTTTTATTCTTCTTCAGCGTGTGCTTATAATACCGAGCTCCAGAAAAGTCCAGATGTCGGGGCATTAAAAGAATCGGATGCCTATCCTGCCATGGCTGAAAGAGGATATGGATGGGAGAAACTTATTTCGGAAATGTTTTGCCAGGAATACTGGGCAGAACGAGGCATGATGACTTCTATAGCACGGTTCCATAATGTCTATGGCCCATTTGGAACGTGGGATGGCGGCAGAGAAAAAGCACCGGCGGCAATTTGCCGTAAGGTGATCGAGGCCCAGGATACAGGCATCCAAGATATTACAATATGGGGTGATGGCAACCAAACTCGAAGTTTTATGTATATCGACGATTGTGTAGACGGCATTGACCAGATTACACATTGTGAAAAACTAATCGCCACGCCAATAAATCTGGGTTCAAATCAACTTGTTTCGATTAATGAACTTTTATCAATTGTTGAAAAAATCGCAGGGATTAAACTTGAGAGAGAATATGATCTAGCCGCTCCACAAGGAGTTGCAGGAAGAAATAGCGATAACACTTTTATTAAGAAAATACTGAATTGGGAACCTTCTACGACGCTTCAAACAGGTTTGGAGAAAACGTATTACTGGATAAAACAACAATATTCTGATCGCAAAGCAGGCAAGCGTACAATTAGTTAATGTGAATTAAATGCTAACGATGGTAAAAGCAATGAGTAGTAAGAAGTCACTAAAAATCAAAGATATAGTAGGACCTATTCAATATCGTCTGGCACTTGCCGGCGGATGGATCGATCAGCCATTTGTATCCAAGCATAATTCATCAGCCTTTGGTTCCATGGTTGTAGCAGCGGTAGAACCTGAATTTAGGTTCATGGACCGGTCCGGCATTGGTGGAAGCACTCGGTCGATTGCATTAAAATTATGGGGCAGCGAAATGCCAAAAGTTGAGCCTATGAAACTTGTTCAACAATTGTATGAAGTTGAAAACAAGGAGAAATCTGAACCATCCGGTTCACAGGATATGATAGGCGTGGTTTACCAGGGGATAAATAGGCTTGATTATGATTATTCGTATGAAGGGGGATATTTTCCGAAACATATCGAATCCAATAATGATTCTAAAACTATTAAATGGCTTGAAAGTAATTTATATATTCTGCCTATAAGTCCAAGGCCGGCAGGCTATAATCCGTTAGGGCGGCAAAACTTGGTTCCTGAATGGGTGACTCGCCTTGGACAATCAGGCAAGGATTGTTTTACTGCAATCCTCAATCACGATCTAAAAGGTCTAGGTGCTTCGATGAACGAATGCATGAAATGCTGGCATATACTTTTGCCTGATATTTTTGAACATTCAACTCTAAGTGCAGATCTTCTTTCTTTATTACAATACTATCAGGAGAATTACGCTGGTGCAATGTATTCAGGCTGCGGTGGCGGTTACCTTTTTGTTGTATCTGACAGACAAGTTCCGGGAGCGTTTCACGTGAAGATTAAGGCTGGGGGCAAATGACAAAAAAAATAGTAACATCCGGTTGTTTTGATAATCTATCTTCAAAACATATTCGTTTTCTTTTTGAATTATCAAAATATGGTAATGTTGATGTCCTGCTGTTTAGCGACGACTTAATTAAGTCCTTAACAGGAAGCATTTCAAAATTGCCACTTTTGGAAAGAAAGTATTATCTTGAATCCGTACGTTACGTGGAGAAGGTGCATGTGATAGAAAGTGTAACACAACTACAACATATTTCAGAAATAATCGGAAATTTAGCACATAAATGGTATGTACATTCATCAGAAGAAATAAAGGTATGCAAAGAATATTCACAATCGCAAAATATCCCTTTAAATTGCATTAAGGATGAACAGATTAAGGGGTTTTCTGATAATGAAGAATCATCAATGATACCATCTTCATTCCAAAAAAAAGTAATTGTATCAGGAAGTTTTGATTGGTTTCATTCGGGACATGTGCGATTTTTAGAAGAAGCAAGCGAATATGGTGAGCTTTATGTTGTTGTGGGAAATGATAAAAATATAGAGCTATTGAAAGGGCTGGGACATCCGAAATTTCCAGAAGCTGAACGCAAATTTATAGTAAATTCAATTCGTTTTGTAAAAAAAACTTTCATTTCAACAGGAAGCGGCTGGCTCGATGTTGAACCGGAAATTCAACAATTGAAACCAGACATATATATTGTTAATGAAGATGGTGACAAAGATATTAAGCACGAATACTGTAAAAAGCATGGAATAGAGTATATAGTTTTAAAAAGATTACCAAGGGAAGGGTTGACGCGCAGGACAAGCACAGCCTTGCGAGGATTTTGAAATTAAAACTGGAATTTATTAATTATGTAATAGTTTCAAAAAAAGGTTGCAAAGCTCTGCAATCAAAGAAAGATATTTATCTTTATTCTGGAACCTACAGCCTTGTGAATTTTATAGATAAGCCTCTTTCGCTTACAACAAAAGATTTAGATATTTCAAACAGCAGACTGAAATGGCTTAAATTGGCATAATCGAAATAGCTACTTCAGGCAGTAAAAAAGACTGGACTAATACGGTATTCATATGTTCGAAAGGCTCTTTGCTTTGCTTAATGACCCAAGGCTGTCAGTGTTGGGCATATTAATTCTTCGCATAAAGACTTAGTTTATATTGAGTTTGAACCCCTCCTTGCCACGGTACATTATTTTTACACTGACATTCCAGATTTCCATCTTTGGTCAAACCGGCTAGGAATATCAATTTGTGAGTATTCGTGCAGATGTTGTGGGATCCGCGTATTTTAATCCTATTGTCGCCGCTTTTGGCAAATCAGCAGAAAACAAAAATCAATCCCGTGTATACAATGATAAATAATATGCAATGTTAAAAGCATGGCGAAATACTATCTGTGTAAACAGCTCTTAAGGAGGAAAGTAGCCCAAAAATAAATAAAATATAAGGATAGGTAATTTTTATTGCATTATTAAAAAATTAATTGTATTTTTGTCCAAATATTGATGAGGTAATATGAAAAATGAAGTTTGTTATCACATGCTACGAACACGTCAAATAGTAGAAAGACGTAAGGTTTGCCCAATTGCATATATTCCAATCGGAACCCTAGAATGGCACGGCTTGCATAATCCTGTTGGTGCCGATACTTTACAGGCTGAAGCACTTGCTATTATGTGTGCTGAAAAAGGTGGCCTTGCATTTCCTCCACTGTGCTATGGAGAGAATCGAAGTGAATCGCTTATTGAATCATGTGCGGATGATAAGGATAAAGTTGCTGAGCTAATGGAGCTTAGCCCCGAAAATTTCAAAGCTGATAAAATGCCGTTTTCTGCTATGGAGCAGACTTATAACTATAATAGACTTCTGGTCCATATTCTTGCAGAGGTGGAATCTCTGGGTTTTAGAGTGGCGGTTTTAATAGCTGGGCATTATCCATTGATAGATCAGGCAAGGGCTGCCGTTCTGCATTTCAATAAAAGGAGGTACAGTCGCTATCATGGTATGCTTGCCTGGGCATGTACTGATTATTTGCTTATACAGGATCAATATGATTGTGCAGGTGACCATGCTGCGGGATGGGAAACTTCCAATATGTTGGCGATCAATCCTGAATGCGTGAATATGGAAGAATTAGGGACCAAAGATTCACCGCTGGTTTCTGTTTTTGGAAAAATGTCTCCATGGGATGCGAATGCAGAATTTGGAAAAGAAATCCTTGGTAAAGCTGCTGAAATAGCAATAAAAGAGGCACATCACAGACTTAATAATCGCCAGCAGTATATGGGCACATGGATGCGGATTAGCCGAAAAACTTTGGAAAAATGATGAGAGCTAATAAATTGTACTCCATTTTATATCTTCTCTTTTCAAAAAAGGAGTGATGATTTTTAAGTAGTTCTTTTATAAATAATAGTAATTCAACTTTCTGGAAGTGAGTTTTACTTAGGATTATTATTCACTTTGTTTCCGTAGCAGGTCTGTTGCTTTACCTTATGCTAAATTTAATATGTCGTAATTCAGGTTTTTAAATTAATCTGTATTTTGCCTAAAAAAATATATAATGTAAGTATAATTTCTTACTCGTTCAAAATGGAGATGTATATGAATCTTTTGAAATTGAATCTGTATTGGTTTTTAACCACATTAATTCTTTTAATAACCAATGTCTCGTTCAGTTTTGGATCAGAATTGAAAGTATCAAAGATATTTAGTAATAATATGGTTTTGCAAAGAGATGCTTCAATTCCTATATGGGGATTTAGTGACCCTAACGAAGAGATCACGATTCAATTTGAAGGTCAGAAAAAGACATCTTATGCTGATCTAAAGGGGAAATGGAGGATTTATATTGGACCATTTAAAGCATCATGCGAACCGAAAATATTGAAAGTCACGGCTAAAAATTCTCAACAAGAAATCAAAAACGTGCTTATAGGTGACGTTTGGCTTTGTACTGGTCAATCCAATATGACAGTTACGTTTAAAGAAGTTCCAGAGGAAGCTACTAGTGTTGAACGTTCGTCGCAAATACGTTTTATGACTGCTGGAAATGTAATTATACCAGTCCAACAGGATGTTATAGAACCTTTTAATAACTGGGTAGTTTGTGATGATAATAGTCTGCAGGGATGCTGTCGTTTGGGCTATTATTTTGCCTTAAAATTGTGGAAAGAGCTCGGGGTTCCAATTGGAATTGTTAATATTTCAATTGGGAGTTCCTCTATAGAAGCATGGCTTAGTCCGGATGTCTTGGCTGCTCATCCAAATTGGAAAGATGGCAGTATTGCAGAAATGGAACGAATTCAAAAAATTTATATAAATTATAAAAACTATACTGATGAGGAAAAGGAAAGCATCTTTACTGAATATTTCGAAACTTCTTATGGCTGGTGGGCCAAAAACTTCATGAAGAATGGGGAGATTCCGACAGAGGCATATGACGGCATTTTCTGGCACATGAGAGTGACACAGTCGGCTTGCATCTATAATCATGCTGTTCGTCCTCTTGTTGGCTTTGGCATAAAGGGAATTCTTTGGTACCAGGGAGAGACGAATTATCGCGATGATCAATATGCTGAAAAACAGCAAGCAATGATTGAGGATTGGCGCAAGTCATGGGGGCAAGGCCAATTGCCTTTCTATACTGTTCAAATCGCGCCTTATGTTGGAGGTGAAGGCTGCATACCGCGATTTTGGATACAACAATACATAGCGGCTAGTAAAACGAAGAATACAGGGATAGTATCAACAATTGATATCAGCAGCGATAATCAGGGGCAACATCCTATAAACAAACGCGATGTCGGCTTGAGGCTCGCATTATTAGCTCTCAAAAA
>MHYA01000167.1:7011-12841 GCA_001825675.1 Planctomycetes bacterium GWF2_42_9
GCATTGTAGCTTCCGGGCCGAGCTATAAATCAATGAAAGTAAATGGTAGTAAGATTATTGTTTTGTTTGACAATGTCGGCTCTGGTTTGTCTACAAGAGATGGCAATGAACCAGATTCATTTGAGATTGCTGGAGAAGATGCACGGTTTTATCCTGCACATGCTGTGATCAAAGGAACTGAAGTTGAGGTTAGCAGCAATTCAGTAACCAAACCAATAGATGTGCGATTTGCATGGAATCATCTTGCGAATCCAAATTTAAAAAACAAGGAAGGATTGCCGGCCTTTCCTTTTAATACTGCAGAAACTTATTTTAAACAGAAGTAAGATAGATTAGTTCTATTATTCTTTGAATACTGCATTGGGAGTCTCCAATTGTTTTCGACTGTTTCTATATAAACTAGAAAGCTTTCTAGCGATTTTACATTGTATAAAATAAATTATTCAGACCATGTAAAAGATTAATGGGGACTATAATGTATCATTTGCGATTTTTATATTGTTTGTACAAAATACTTGATTCCATAGGGATTTTCGGTAAGAATAAAGCGTTTTGGGAAAGAAATAAATGAATTTTAAAATCAAGGAACATAAGCAATTCCCCATTAATTGGGAGAACTTTTACATAGAAATACCTGTACTTGCCTGCAATTGGATTTCCTATCCAAACGCCAACTTAAAAGAACCATCAGTACTTCAATATCATTTGAATTTTAAAACCGCCAATACTGATGCATTCACATTGCATATCAGTGCTGACCAAAATTATATGTTATGGCTTGATGGAGAATATATTGGGCGCGGAAGCGAAATGAAATCCCCTGAAAACTGGTTTTTTGAATCATATGAGATTTCGGTTGATAAAGGGAAGCATAGTTTAGAAGCAATAGTATGGCATTATGGGGATCTTTCTCCAGATAACAGGATGAGTGTTTTTCCAGGCTTTATTGTCATTCCAGACGCCAAACACATTGACTTGCTTGGTACAGGGATAGCAAAGTGGAAAGTTAAAAAATTGCATGGAATAACTTTTCATCCTTTGCTGAAAACTCTTGGGGTATATATATCAGTTCCTCCAGTCGAGATACGTGATTATCGAAAGTTCAGTCATGTCAATAAATCAGCATGGTTAGAACCGCAGGTTCTTGATAAAGGCATTAATGGTACTCTTAGAAAAGAACCTACCATTCATAGTCTTGTGCCTTCATTAATTAAAGAACTTTATTGTTCTGAAATTATGCCGGGTAAAGCTGTTCATGTATCGGAAACGGAAGATAAAGCAGGGTATATAAACAATGATATAAATAATTTAAATGAGCTAAATAGAATCAATTCTAACCTGAACAAAAAAAGTTTGTTTTTCAAGCCAAATACAACTACACGCGTCATATTAAGTCTGGATAATTATTATTGCGGTTATACAAAACTAAGTGTTAAAAATGGTTCCGGTGCCAAAATAAAAATTACTTGGGCTGAAGCAGGATTTACGGATCCTCAAAAGTCAACCAAAAGCCACCGAGATGTGATTGCAGGTAAGTATTTTCGTGGTGTTTGGGATGAATTTATTTTAGATGGGGCAAAGAGAGAATTGCTGCCTTTGGCATGGAGATCGGGGCGATATATCGAACTTTACATCAAAACTTCTTATGAACCACTGGAGATCAAAGAAATCAAAATAATTGAGACTCGTTATGATTTGAAGCCTACCGGGAAATTTCAATGTGATCAAAAAACTTTAAATGAAATTGTTCCATTATGTATTAGAACTTTGCAGGTTTCATCACATGATAACTTTGTAGATTGTCCTTTTTATGAGCAGCTTCCTTATACAGGAGATGGCAGGCTTGAAGCACTTGCTAATCTGGCATTCTTTAAAGATGATTCTCTTGTTCGAAAGATGCTGATAATCTTCTCCGAATCCCGAGATTTACAAGGTTTTACAATGTCCAGTTGGCCTCGCAAAGTATGGAATGTTATTCCATCATTTTCACTTTCCTGGATAGGAATGCTGCATGATTATGCTTTGTGGCGAAATGATAAAAAGCTGATTGCCTCCCTAATTCCGGCTATGCGGGCATTATTAGATTGTTTATTGACGCGAATAGATTCAAATGGGTTTTTGCGAGGCGTAGACACAGCCTGGAATTTTATTGACTGGGTTGATGAATGGGCTAAAGGGGAATGTGCTCACAATGCGCCAAGTATTCAAAAAGGAGTGAATGCTACATATAACTGGCTTTTTGTTTATATACTCGGATTGGCTAAGGAAATTGAGGAATATGCAGGTGATGCTATAATGGCTTCACGATGGGAGAAACTTTCAGCGGAATTGGCGGAGAAGCTGCAGAAAAGATTCTGGGTTTCTGATAAAGGACTATTCAAAGATGATGATTCTGGAAAATGTTTTTCAGAGCACACTCAGATTTTAGCTATTCTCAGCGAACGATTGCCAATGAAAAATTTATCCAAGCTAAGAACGTCATTATTTATGGCAAATGGATTGGCCAAATGTTCAATTTACTATAAGCATTATTTCTTTGAGGCTTGCCGAAAATTAGATATTCCTGAAAAAATAATAGATGGTCTGCAACTATGGCATAGCTTTATTGATAATGGTTTTAAAACCGTCCCTGAAACCTTTGAAAATAAGACATTTAATCAACGCTCTGATTGTCATGGATGGGGATCGCACCCATTGTATCATTTGATTGCTAATGTTTGCGGTATCAGGCCTTTTGGGATGGGTTTTCACAAAGTGATTATATCGCCAATGCTGGCAAGTCTTTCTAAGGTAGAAGCTAAATGTGTTCATCCAGATGGAATGATTGATTTTAGATACGTTAAGTCAAATGGAAAGATTCATTTTGAAATAATTCTACCCCGCAGGCTTTATGGAGAGTTCAGATTTCAGAACAACATAAAAAAATTGAAACCTGGCAAACAATCAATAACTATTAAAGACCAATGATGATTCCAGATCAACGGCCTTGCGTTCCGTGGCGGATTGCTTTTCAGCTAAGGCAGTTCTAACAGTTTCATAAGCCTGTTGCGGCGAAATGATTTCAAGGGTTTGTTCGCCTCGTAAGTTATTTATGAAATGTTCAATCTGGTACCAGTAAGCATCTTTTTGCTGGGCTGGAAACGTGAAAGTTTCATTTTCTAAAGTATAGATTTTTAATTTAGACTTAGAGGTTGAATCATAGATGATAGTAGCATTTTCGAGAACAAGTGTAAAAGCCATTTTAAAACCAAATGATGGAGCCATAAGCCAGCTTGCTTCGGCGACAACGGTTTTTCCATCAGTGTAAGCGTAATGTGTGTTGATGTGGTCGAAATTTCCACTTGGCCCCTTAGTTGCGGATGTGAAAACAGAAGTAGGCAACCCAAACCAGTGCAGAATGATGTCCGTATCGTGTATGTGAAGGTCCATCATTGCACCTCCATTTTTATCTCCATCCTGCTGCCAGTTTTTCCAACCCCAAGTTGGAAAAGAGCTGAGCCGTTGAAAAGCAGCAGCTTTTACTTTGCCGTACCTGCCTGAATCGATTATTTCTTTTGTTTTTACATATTCCGGCCAGAATCGTATGCAATGACCTATCTGAAGTTTTTTGCCTGATTTTTCAGCCTCTTTCATCATTAATCGGCATTCCTCAAGGCTAAGAGCCATAGGTTTTTCACACAATACATGCAATCCTGCTTCCAAGGCTTGAACAGTAAAATCAGCATGCATAAACGTAGGGAGGGTTATGGAAACCAAGTCCAATTCTTCTTCCATTAGCATTTGACGGTAATCTTTGTAGATATTAACATTGCTGAGATCCAACTCAACATCTTTTTTTCCGACATTCGCAGCCGCGTGAGAAGTATTATCTTTTTTAATTGGATTGGTTTCGCAAATGGAAACAACTTTAACATCGCGCATCATCTGATAACACTGGCAATGTTTTTTGCCCATAACTCCGAAACCAATTATTCCAGCTTTAAGCATTGCTCAATCCTTTATTGTCTCTGATATAAAACAGACTACATTTGCTAAAAAAAATGAATACGAAACATCCATTTAAAGTGATATGTGTACAAAGAAACTTATGAACCCTAAGTTCCTACTGTTTGCAAGTAAGAACTTAGGGTCATGTAATCCGCTCTTCCCAAATTTCAATTTTAACTTATAAAGAGATTATTTTTTTCTTCTAAGAAGTAATCCGCCAAGTGTGAGAATAGTCATTGTAGCCGGTTCTGGAACGATCTCGGAAGTTACAACGATGTTGTCATAATTGCCTGAAATATAATGACCAAAATCAGAATATGGTCCACCTATCCTTACTTGAACATAATATCCTACTAAAGATGACGCCGCTGGTGTGCCTTGTGCACCTGTTACATTGAAAAGATTATAACCATCTGTTGACAGACCTAGTCTGTTAACAGAAGCAAGCAATACTTTGTCACCTGTTCCATCCGCGTTTTGAGTTGCGTATACTCTAACCCATGCATCAACACCCTGTCCGCCGCCTAATGCAGCACTGACTGTAAAAGCTTCATAAGCAGATATTACCTCACCGGTGTTGTTAACTGCGTCTGCAGTTGAGCCAGCCTGAATCCATTTTAATGCAGTAGTGTACATATAAGGATTAATCTCAGTCCAACCAGTTGGCAAAGCATTAGGAGTATTGTACCAATAACCCGCTGAGACAGAGCCTGCTGGGCCATAACTAAATGAGCCATTGTGATGAGTTTCATCCATAATGATGGCCGCATTGCAGATTGATCCTGCGAACAAAAGAGATGATAAGATCAAAGCCGTTACTAAAGTTTTCATAATCTTCCTCCAAAGAAATGAGCCATTTGTTTTTTTTATTTTCAAACCCAAACGGTTGGATTTGAAAATTTGCTTGAGTAAGACGGCCCAGGTTCCTGCCTCAGGCAATAACTACTTTACATGTATAGTGTACAACTTCAAATGTATTTGTCAAGTTTATTTTATTTTTTCATTCTTTTTTGGTTTACCCAGGCCTATGCCAGGAATTAGGCCTTTTAAAATTAGTATTAGGATATCATCTTCAATGAATAAATATACACATAAGTAGATATGCCTTAACTATTTATCATTATTTTTATTAAATAGAAGGGGTCGCATAACAGAAACTGCTTTAACCTGATTATTTAAGAGTTTCAATTTGTTAAATATTTAAAAACTTTCGTGGAAATTCCTTGATTTAACTACTTTGACGTTGTATAGTATACAAGTAAAGTAGGGTGTACCTTAAAGCAAGTTTGATTAGCTTAAGATTTTAAGGGAAAAATTGTTAAAGCATTTACTAAAAAGTTGTTCTGTATGTTCAAAAAGTGCACGATTAACCTTATTCTCTTCGGTTTGCATCAAGGCTGCTCAAATTCAAAAATCAATGAAAGCGTATTTGATTTCAGGCGTGTTGCTTGAGTCATTGCCTTTGAATCATTATCTATAAGGAGGATATGATGAAAAACAGATTAGTTTTCATATTTGCGGTGGCCATCAGCTCAATGCTTTTGTCATTTGCTAATGCGGCACCAACTATTATTATGGATGCCACTCACCATAATGGGGCATTTACTTATGGTTCTGGCGATGGTGGCGTTGCGGCCGCCGGGTTCTGGTCAAGTCCTACTTCAGTACCGACAGGATGGATTGAGACTTCGGCAAATATGTATACCACTGCAATGGGATTTATACAGGCAGGTTCAGCAGCGGAGGGTGTAAACAATACAGGAGTGCAAGTTGAAATCGGCAAAGCCTACACATTGAAAGCAGATTTAGGCGGTGGAACAGGCGTACATGCGTTAGTTAGACT
>MHYA01000167.1:12915-19665 GCA_001825675.1 Planctomycetes bacterium GWF2_42_9
AACAGATGGCTATAATTTATTTACTGTTTCTAATACTAGCACAGGGTTATCCTCAACGCTTGCAGGTTATTATTTGCAGGTAGTTATTGGCGGACCATATTCATATTATAATGCTTATATAGCAGGTAATTATGATAATATCGAAGTGGCTTCTGATATCGCAACTTCAATGACTTATATGAACTCCACTCTTCACAATGGTTCATTCACAGCGCAGGCATACGGGTATTGGTACAACACGCCAAATGCTATTCCTACAGGCTGGGTAGAGATGTCTCAATATATGTACACAACAACCGGCATGTGGATTCAGGCTGGTTCGGCTGCCGAAGCGATTTGTAATACTGGTGAGCGAGTCATAGGAAATCATCAATTTACTGTGCAGGCAGATTTGGGCGGCGGGGCAGGAACCGATGCAACAGTACGAGTATATGCTACGCAAAATGCGGACGGCACAGGCGATAAGCAATTACTTGTATCAGTAAATCGGCTTGGGCAAGCCGATGATGGTTACAATTTGTTCACCGTTTCGAATACAGGTACAGGAGTGCCCTCAAGTTTTGATGGTTATTATGTTCAGGTAGTAATTGCCGGGCCTTATAGCTACGCTAACCATTATTTAGCAGGAAATTATGATAACATTATCGTGACTTCCGAAGTTGCGACTTCAATGACATATATGAATTCAACTCTTCACAATGGGTCATTCACATATGGACCAGACGGCTTAGTAGGTGCAGGCTACTGGCATAGTACGGAAAGTGCTGTACCAACAGGATGGCAGGAAATTACAGCTTATAATTACACAACTGCAATGCGTTGGATACAATGCGGATCAGCTGCTGAGGCAGTTTGCAATACCGGTGAATTGATTATTGCCGGCCATCAATTCAAAGTTAGTGCAGATTTAGGTGGTGGTGATGGTGTAGATGCTACAGTAAGAGTATTTGCCACGGAATATGCCGATGGAACCGGCACGAAAGTTCAGGTCGCCAGTGTTCATAGGCTTGGTCAGGCTACAGACGGCTACAACCTTTTCAATGTGGAAGGTGAACTTGGAGCAACTGTGCCGCCAAACCTTGCAGGATACTTTGTTCAGGTAGCAATTGGCGGACCATACGTTGATCATTACATATCAGGGAACTATGATAATATCGTTGTCACTTCTGTAGAGGGTTTACCGATTACCTCAATCACCTATATGGATGCAATGCTGCACAATGGTGATATGGAATCGCTAGATGTCAGCGGCTCCTGGAATGATCACGATTATGATGCAAATTATATTCCTTATGAATGGAAAACGCTTAATACACCAGATGCAAATCATATTTGGACAGCTGCTTTAGGTTTTATCATCTTTGACGGGACCCGTGCAGGTGTAGTAAACAATACAGGCGAAAAAGTTTATGCAGGACAATACTTTACGGTAAGCGCACGTTTGGGCGGCAGAACTGGTGCTTTGGCTCAAGTGCTCGCTTATGCAACTCAAAATGCAGATGGCACAGGAAATAAAGTATTACTCGCACAGGTCAGCCGTCCTGGGAATGATGCAAATGGGTATTCGTTGTATACAGTTAATGGCGATGCCGGTCCTGTTACGATATCTGAGTTGGCAAATTACTATGTACAGGTAATGTGCAAGACTGTCGGCGACGTTAACCTTGGCGGGTATTACGATGATATCGTTGTAACTTCTCATATAGTGGAAGGCGCAACATGCGGCGATGCATCTCATCCGTATCCAGACGGTGATTTGAACAGCGACTGCTATGTTAATTACGTTGATGTTAAGCTGTTCTCTGAACAATGGCTTGCGACCGGATGTGTTATACCGGGATGGTGCGGCGGAGCTGATTTGAGCGAGGACACATACGTGAAGTTTGATGATTTTGCTGTTCTTGCGGAGACTTGGATGGATTGTACTGATCCAAATCCGCCTTGCAGCTATAATCCGTAAAAAAAGTAAATGGCGATCTTAGAGAGAGCCTTGTTATTAGGTATCAATAAGGCTCTCCCTTTTTAAAATTTGATGGGAAACTAATATGGAAAAAAATACCCAATCAAGAAATAAAAATTGGAAATTAGGCTTCACGCTTGTAGAATTGCTGGTTGTGATCTCAATTATTGCCGTACTATTATCGATTTTGATGCCTGCTTTATCAAAGGTTAGAAAACAGGCCCAATCAGTAGTCTGTTGTACAAACTTGAAACAAGTAGGATTAGGCATGCACCTTTATACAAGGGCTAACAATGATACATTCATGAAATACTATGGAGAAAGTATTTCTGAAAAAGCATGGTTCACGAGACTTGTCAAGGATGGCAAACTTTATTCAGATAACATTATAGAATATGTTTCCGGATACGGTGTTTTCTTTTGTCCCTCTTATACGATTTCACCTAATTGTTATAAAAGCGCTGCGGATAAAAAGAGATATCCAAACTTGAGAGATTACCAAATAAGGCAAGGTTGGATTGCTTATGGTATGAATGCGCGGTTGACAGATGACGGCGGGGCTACTAAACCGGCAAAGATCACCGAAATAAAGACGCCTGCCAATATGATAATGATGACGGATGCATGGCATAAAAATGACCCGTTAATGCCGGCGTTCGCTGGCGGAAAGTCGCTTGTTACGGGAACGTGGTTTACCAGAGGATATTATAATGCCGGGATTGACGATGTTGCATTGTGGCATCAGGGGGCAGCTAATGTTCTTTGGGTGGATGGTCATGTAACGCGTGTTAAGGCACCAAACCAAAAAAGTGACTCTTCTATTTATGATGCCTCTGCTTTAGGAAATTATGGTCTGGCAAATAATTTTTGGGATAGAAAGTAAATAAAATGGTAGATACATTAAAACAACAAAGAATAACATTAGAAGATATTGCTGCAAAAGCTGGTGTGACTAAATCTACAGTTTCAATGGTTTTCCGGAACAAAACCGGAATTTCGCAAACAACTCGCCAGCGTGTTATGGACATAGCAAAGGAACTGAATTACAGGATTTTTCCCATGCGGCAGACTCGAGGCAAAGTACATTGGGGTCAGGTAGGATTTGTAATTATATCGAAAGATAACCCACCTCCGGATAGAAGGCTTCCATTGCACTATTTCAGTCAGATGATAGCAGGTTGTTCGTCATTCGCCGAGGAAAAAGGGTATAGTACCGTGTTCTCCCATTTGGATTGGAATCAGGTAGAGGGTGGAAACCTTTCAGCTGTACTTGAACGTGGACATGCTGACGGATTTCTTTGCCGTGCATGGATCAGTCCTGCGGTAAAAGATATGCTTCAGAAATTAGACGTTCCGATTGTTTTGATGGATTGTGATAAGTACATCGATAGATATTCCAGTGTTCATGTCAATAACATTAAGGCTATGGACCTAATAGTTGAGCATCTGCTCTCGAAGGGTGCCAAAAAATTTGCTGCCATCACCGGCAACATGGAACATCAGAATGCCCAGGAAAGATTGGCTGGATTGCAAATGGCTCTCACTCGCCGAGGAATAATGCTGCCTCAGGAAGGAATTGCGGTAGAAAGCGATTTCGCTCTTGAAAATGGAAGGCAAGGGGTAAAGAAACTCCTGGAAAGAGGTTATGAATTTGATGCTTTAGTATGTCAGTTTGATTTACAAGCTCACGGAGCTATTGAGCAGCTTATATCATCAGGAATAAGAGTTCCCAATGATGTAAGAGTTAGCGGCTTTGATAATGAAGAGTTTAGTGATAAAGTAGCAATTCCTTTGACGACGATAGAAACAAACAGTTTCCAATTAGGCCGCCTTGGAGCACAATTGCTTTTAGCTCAAACAAGTGGTGAAAACAGGCATGTTCTTCATGTGCATTCAGACGTATCTTTAGTGGTTCGTGAATCGGCTTAATCGGTCACAACCGGGTTTAACAATAGGGAGCAAGTTGTGAATAAAAAAATAAAATTCATTGTTTTATCTTTGTTCTTTTTTTCATTAATTATCTTTAGCTCACAAACATGGGCATCGGTTATTATGGATGGTACCCATCATAATGGTGGATTTAATGCATCGAGTACAGGATTCTGGAGCAGTACCCCCAATGCTATCCCTTATGAATGGACTCTTGTAACACCGGATATGTACAGAACAGCACTCGGATGGATACAAGCGGGCTCAGTTGGTCATGCGGTTAACAACACAGGCGAAATAGTTGGTGCTGGTCATACGTATACAGTAAGCGCAGATTTAGGCGGAGGTTCCGGCACTGATGCTACGGTCTGCGTTTATGCAACCCAAAACTCAGATGGCACAGGTAATAAGGTTGAAATAACAAGTATTCACAGAGTAGGTCTGTCAACAGATGGTTATAATCTTTTCAATGTGGTTGGTACACCAAGTTCACCCGCTTCTGAAAGTATTGCAGGCTATTATATTCAAGTATCGATTGGTGGTCCTTATGCTGACCATTATATATCAGGTAATTATGATAATATAGTTGTTACTTCTGATTTCGATGGTGTTGAACCAGCCCTTAATGCAATCGATTTTTGGGCAAACGATCAGGTACATTTGCCGGATTATAATGCAAGTTCGAATTTGATTTTGAATCCTTCGTTTGAAGCTGGATTCAGATATTGGGGTTATCTTTGTTTTGCTCAAAGCATGGTTCCGCTCGAACAGACTACTTTCAATGCGATTGATCCCAACGTAGCTCATAGCGGTTCGCAAAGTCTTCGCCTTAAAGCTGTGTCTTGGCGGAATCCTTTGCCCCTGGGCATGTTCACTATACCGGTGAACCCCGGCACTCAATATGTTTTAAGTTTCTACGCTAAAGGCAGCCTGGCAAGTAATTTAAAGGTGAATTTATGGGGACGAGGGAGGACTGTATATTTTCTGCAAAACGCATCATTTAATGTAAATGATCAATGGCAGCGTTTTTCAATTCCGTTTAGCCAGACCGAAAGATTTATCTCCTTATATATTGATGCCCAAAGCATAAGTCCATCAATTTCAGGAGATGTGTGGATTGACGATGTTCAGCTTGAAGTTGGAGCAATATTAACTGACTTTATGCAAGCTCCTGTTTCAGCGCAATTGACAAGTGCAGCAAGGGGCAATTTCCTTGAATTTGGACAATACCCGGACTTTAATATGACTTTAAAATCTACACCGAATACTGTTGGCACTGTATCGCTTTCGGTCGAAGATTTCTTCTTTAATAACGTATTTTCGCAAGACTGCGAATTTACAACAGACCAGGATGGTAAATGCACATTTGCCCTGGATAAATTGAGCAATTCCATTTATGCCAATGACCTGCGTGGTGTTTACATTGTGACCGGGATTTTCAATATTGATGGCATTGAAAGACCTTATACGGATTATTTCCGCTTTTCGGTGATGAATTTCCTAAACAACACACACAAAAACAAAAACATGTTCAACTTGACGTATGTTTATCAGCTTCAGTCGGGCGGTGCTGAAATGGATAGATTCCTCACGCGAGAACGAGCTTTGGGTTTTGGTTCCATGACATACGATTTCGGAAAATTCGCTAATGATTATAGTTACATTTGGGATGCCGCCAGAACCCAGAAAATAATTGATTATGGTTTCGCTCCAATGGGAAGGCCTGTTTTGAAACTTCACGACGGCGACAATGGTGAAATTTCAGAAGCTAACGGCTTGTATAAGATGACAAACGTTAAAAACAGGACCAACCCTAGCGCAATGACCCTGGCGGATTTTGCGAGTATTTGTAGTATAAAAGCGCAAAGAAGGTCATTGAATACGATTTGGTGGTTCACTGGTGAAAGCAATCCCGGTTGTGAACCCTTGGAAAGTTATCCCGATGCTTTTGCAAAATTCCTAATAGCCACAAATCAGGGCTGTAAAGCAGGTAATCCGCAAGCTAAAGTGCTTATTGAAGGCGGGCCATGGAAACTTGATGCTGAAAGCACAGGTTGGGTCGAACGTTATATTCAGGATACAAAGCGGATCAATCCTTCAGTACAATTCGATGGAGCGGCGGCGCATCATTATCGTAATTTTCCTGAAACGCCAGATTTGGACGCCGATATTGCTTACTTCATTGCGATGCTTGATAGGAATGGCTGCTCAAACTGGCCAATATACATTAACGAAGGCGGTAATTATTGTCCTTTCAATATACCCGAAGAAAGTATTTCACCTTATGTAGTGCATTCCGCGAATTCGTGGTATATGGGGCCGGTCTCTTATCATAGCGGCAAGTCCGAAAGAATCTCAGCAGCGTTTAGCGCAAGAAACTGGATCATTGGTTTAAAGTATCAGAACCGAGTAGCATGTATGGAAGATTTTATGACGCCAAGCCGCTATACTGACGTTGATTTTACTTCAAGATTTTATGAAAAAATCCCTAATACTCTGGGCAGAATACTCGGCAACGCATCTTTCGTAAATGACATAGCATTCGCTCCATATTGCAAAGGGTACTTATTTAGGGATGATTTAACAAATGTTCCTATGGCTGTAATTTGGGGATATAAAGAAGCAGTTGACCGCTGGGAGGAAGAATCGCCAAAATATACATTCGATTTCAGCAATCTGAATGTAAGTTTTGTTGACCTTATGGAAAATGAAGTTCAATATCCCACGGATTGTGATGGACGTACAGTTATACCTCTTTCTCCATTTCCATTGTTTATTAAAGGACAGCCTGGTACAGAAAATCAGCTTACAGAAGCAATTCAAAATTATAGCAATGGTCTTGGAACGCCCTACGCTGTAAT
>MHYA01000168.1:0-12866 GCA_001825675.1 Planctomycetes bacterium GWF2_42_9
TATCTTGGAGCCATCGCCGCATCCGTTGTAACCCCAAAGTGCCAAGACTGTATCGAATATTAATATCATCTCGCATCCAGCCCCAAGTGTCTTCGATATCAATAGGAACACGTCCATCTATAGTTTTAAACCATGTATCGCCCCAACGCTTATACTGATAATTCACCCAAGCGGCAATGACCTCAGCCACAACGGGATCAGCCATGTCAACGCCCGTAACGCAAGCAGCCCCTGACGTATAACCTGTGCCGACAGTAGCAAATTCTATCTTTTTGCCCAAAAGGCTTTCAGCATAGTTGTACCAATGCGGAGCCGAAGGAGGATAAACACTCCAGCCCAGAACCTTCATATCCAGCTTCCTGACAAGCACATCATAAAAATATTTATAACAGGCGCTTTCCATCTGAACTTCTTTTCTGCCCCCGATCTCTGGGATCCACCAGTCGCCCGCCGTGTTGGCAATCACATTAATCCCCAGATCCTTTTGTTCCTTTAAAAAATCGTACATTTGCTTTTCAGGAAATGGGCCCAACTGGTACCCCGTACGCATCGCCGGCATAGACATTGATATAAACGCTGGAATTTGCTTGCCATCAGCAGGCACCACCATTTTATTCTTGGAATTATACTTGATCGCAAGATTATCCCGGTCAATCTCGATCGGAATGCGAACAACAGAAATTTTCTTCGGGGCCTCTGAAATAAGCTTGATGGTGACGACTTTTGTCCAGGGAGCGACCTGTAAATATAGTGTATCCTTAACAATCGACTTATCTGCCATATCCGTATGAATACTGAAGCTGGCCATAAACTCTTCGAATTTTGCAAAATAACCCGGCATACGATTTCCAATGCCGGTCATCGTGAAAGTCGATCTAACCGGCGTTATCTCCGGTTGCTCACGAACTGTTATAGGCACTTCCAAGCGGGCAAATTCCGTTCCCGACCAAATGTTGGCCGCCCAATCATATTGATCATAAAAACGGCAAACCAATCTGAAATCAATTTTATATTGTCCGGTCGCTAATCCAAGACGGCCGTGTCCGAATTTACCGCAATTAAAATTCGCCCATAATTCAACCGATTCTCCTGGGTATAAGTACTCAAGAAAACGCAGGACTAGATTGGTCGGACTGGCTTTGAATTCCTCCCTGCCATGTTCATCAAATTTGACCAAAAATGGCTCAACAAAACAGCTGGAAAGCCCTTCCGGATCGAGAATTGTGTCACCGGTATTCTTTATCCTAAATTTGAACCAGATAATATCAGCCGCTCTAACTGTAGATGAGCAAACCATCTCATCACGTTTAAAAGGAGGGAAAGGGCTGATCGGTGTGTTTGGATCCGATGTTAAAGGTATATACTTATCCTGTTGATAATCCGCACTAATGCTTCCCAGGTAATCTATTTTCACCTGCATATTGCCAGGGATATTTAATTCATAAAGCGGTTTGTTGGCTGCTTTGACCGGATCTTCAAACCCGACTGCCTCCACAGCGATCCTGCCCGATATGACCCTATTATGGGTGAGCCTGTAATGGATAGGTATCACCTCATAAGCGCCCGCCTTAATCGGTATACTTATGCTAAGAACTATATCATCAATTTTAATCGTCTGGCTTGCAACATCAGCGCTTTCATATTTTGCGAGCTGACCCCTTGCTTTTGCTTCACCCGAAAGCGGCGTATAATCCAGCATCGGCATATTCTGCGCAAAAACAACCGCATTAAAAAAGCCCACAACTAAAACCCGCGTTATAACCATAACTCTCGAATCATTCTTTTAATAAATCGTTGAAATAATCCCACGCCACACTCTTGCTGCCGTCCGGCCTCAGCAACCAGAAACCTCTTACATCTTTATTATCCTTAACCGGAAGCGGAGTATTAGTGTCTACGAGTTCATTACAATACAATTGCCAGTAAACAATGTAAGGGCAGCCAAAATCAAGAGCCGTATTCACCGCCTGCGACAAAGCCGTGACTAGATTCTCCCTACCATAAAGGTTCTCAGGCCAACCAAACTCGCCAAGATAAACATTCTTATCGCCAAAAGCTTTGTTGTCAGGCATATTTTTCGCAATAAACGATAGGGCCTTTCGGAAAACATTCGGATCCTTCCATTGATCCACCGCAGCATCCCACGCCGAGTACGAAACCAAGTCAAGATGTGTAAATGGAAGTACCTTATTCACCATATTAGGCCTACCCTCATTCATCGACATAACCACACGATTAACCTCTGCCGCATTATAAACATTTACATTGTTATGCGGCACGTCGTCTCTTGCTCTCGTAACACCGTCCTGCCTTGCATTCAGCCATTTAATCATATTTTTCAGCGATGACTCTGTCGGATCAATATTAACGTTTGTATGTCCGCGCACCATCCAGTCGCCCTCCCAGTGTTGAAAAATAAAAGTCTTGCCCGTCCCGCTATAAGTAGAAAGCAAATACCTGGTCAGTTCATAAAACTGCCTCTGCTCATCTCTCATATCAGCTTCTGTTATTCCATCTCTCCAGTAATCATCTGCCCGACCTAGCGAAGTAAGAACAAGAATATATGTTGTAAATGGCTTATCAAATAGAGTTTTAAAATATGACAACTGAGCGCCTTGAACCAGACTTTCAATTTTTGGCCACTCCGAATTAAAACTATAGACATTTTCCGGGTGTTCATGGCGTTTACCATAAAACCATAATTTTATAACTCTTGAGCCGATCAGCAAAATCTGATCTGCGCCTTCGTTGAGATAATCCTTCTCAGTAAGATAATATCTGCCATTAACATGGGTACAACCTATAATGTCGCAAAGTTGATTACCTTCACGCATATTTTGGCCTCCATTAAAAAAGCTGCGATCTCTTTCCGGTTCGCAACCCATAAAAATCACCAGCAATAATAGGCATAAAACAAATCTCTTTTTTTTTATATGCATCTTTACAATCTTTTCTGCTATTTTTTTTTTTTTGAGAATCGTACAACTCATTTCATAACGCCTAAAGGAGTTATGATTAAACAGGCTAACAAAAAAAACCGCTCAATCATAGTAATATTTCTGTCGTACAACGCGGTAGCGGCGTGCAACAGCATTGGCGAGGCGTAAGCACAAATTTTCAAAACCGAGATTATGAAATGGCTTCAAATCGTTTTTTCACCAATCCTAAAGAAATGATCCAGAAGCTAATCGCTCATAGCCAATATGAAAGCACAATCTTAATACCGGAATAGAATTTTAATAGTTTGACTACTTTGTACCGCATAAATAGCTTCATTAATTTGCTCAATATTAAACTCGTGGGTTATAAGGTCTTTAGCACTTAACTTACCCGCACATATACATTGGCAAAGAGGTTGCTGTGCAGCCCGTTCGCGAAAACGGGTTGGCCATTGGTGCACATAAAGATTAAAATCATACGGTCCTTTGTACTTATCTATTGTGAATGAAGATTCACCAATTACACCATATACGCATACCGAACCACCCATTTTTATCAACTCTAGTGAGGTATTGACAATAGATGGTTTTCCAACAGCATCAATAACAGCATCAAGAGTTCTCGGAAATTCTTTCCTAAAATCATCTTCGAGACGAAATACCGCATCAGCTCCCATCTCTAAAGCTTTTTTCCTTTTGCTCTCCACCGGTTCTACAACACCTATATAATCTAAACCAAGCAACTTACCAATTTTTACGAAACTCAGGCCAACAGGACCTGCACCGAAGACCAGAATCGTATTCCCTTTCTTCAAATTAAAATCTTCAAATCCGCTGTAGACTTCACGCCAGGTACATAAAAGTACCGCATCCTCAACTGAAACATCAGATGAGACAGCAGTCTGAATCTCATAAACCTCATGCCATCCGTGCTTTTCATCTGCAACCCCGTCAGCAACCATAGCATCGTGATCGTTGGCTAATGTATATTCACAAAAACCACCCCAGCCGCTTGCGTAATTCGGCTCGGCATAATCAAAGACCAGCCCTCCAATTACGCGATCACCCACTTTAAAGTTACGCACTTTATCACCGATCTCTTGTACGATGCCGGCAGATTCATGACCAAGAACTAATGGATATTTCGTAACGCCGGGAAAATGGCCGGCTATAAGCTTACCGTCTGTCGCATTGCATAATGTCGCAACTTCTGTTTTGACCTTTGCCTGATATGGACCGACCTTTGGTTCTTTTATGTCAACGACTTCTACTTTATTTGCTTCAACAACTATTACTGCTTTCATAAGAATTCTCCATAGACTTATTAACTTATAGAATTTCCAATTGAGACCACTACAATACCTATAATCAGTATCGAAAGGCCGGCAACAAGCCAATTTTTACTTTTAGTATCTGAGCTAAGCCACTCGCCTGTAAAAAGACCGAGACCATTACCTACAACCAATGAACCAGATTGAAAAATAGCAAATCCAACAGTGGTTCCCAAAGCACCAAGTTTCCAGGCGCCAACGCCATAGAAGAAAAGACTGGCGAAGTGACCAGTTGCCATTAATGCGGCGAAACAGAAATTAAGAGCAGCCCCTTTGCCTATAAACCTTCCGCGTGTGTCATTTTTGAACAACTGAATAATACAAAAACCAAGGCTCGATATGAAACCACCCAGGAAAATTAGTGTCCAAACAGAAAGTCCTGCCAGATATGGAGCGTTGCCATATTTCTCACCAGAGATAATTGCTATTTTGCCAACATTACCGCCGATATGATATGCGATATTACAGCAGGAAGAAAGCAGGCCAGCAAGCACACATATAATGAGACCTTTAAGCATAATTTTCTTTTCAGGGGCATTTCCGGTTATGCTATTAGCTTGAGATTTCTCACGCAACATTCCGGCACGGCCATTAATCGCAACGCCTATAATACAAATAAGCACGCCTGCGATAATAGTCATACCTCCTGCGGTTGCTGCATTTGCCGCATTGCCAAGGAAAAATGGCAGCATAGAACCAACTAGTGCCATTGTCCCCATCGCCAGCGAATATGTGAGTGTCAAACCTACCATCGACAACCCGAGACCCCAACAGCAAATTCCACAGCCCCATAGAAATCCCAAAGCAATAACGCCAAAAACTATAGATGGCGAAACCTGAGCGTAGGTAGCCCACAATCCTTTAATAAGTATTGACGAAAACCCTACGGGGACAATTAGCATCCCTACAAGAGAAAATACACCCCAAGTATTTTCCCAAGCGTAGTTTTTAATATATTTGCTCGGCAAAGCAAAAGTTCCTAGAAGTAATGCCGCAAAAAAAGTCCAAGCTACACCAATAATCATAAAATCTCCTTTTAGTGAGAAAAAATTTATCTTCCTCTAAATAAGCTTTATCCCGCTTGTGGAACGACTACCATCTCGATAATCAGCGAGATCAGGAAAATCAAACTATAAAATTCAGTCAGTGGTTTGATCAGCATTAAGAGACTCTCCTTCTGTTACCCTCGTTGTCCCAAAGCATTTCAATGTCTTCCAGCTTTTTACATTTTGTTTCAGGAACAAACTTGTAGAAAAATAAGACTGCAATCACACAAATAATGCCAAAAGTAAGATATCCCGCGGCCATCCCCATTTTTGCTACATACCATGGAAATAATTTCGCGCTAAACGCATTGACGCCCCAATTAGCAAAGGTAGCAATAGAACAAGCCCTGGCCCGTACCCTAGTTGGGTAGATTTCCGGAATAATGACCCATATCACCGCACAAATTGAAAGGGCGACACTCGCTATATATATCCCTAAAACAATAACCATAATAATACCAGGCTTTTCCATGCTAGCCTGGATTACCGAGGCAGCAAGCATGGCCGCAGCGACCATCGCCATTCCGCCAATCAGCAATGGTCGCCGTCCAAATCTATCGATAATAAATAACGCGAGAATCGTGAAAATCAGATTGACCACGCCAAACAAAACCTGAAATTGTAAAGCGCTGCCAATAGCAAAGCCCGCCTGTTTAAGAATTTCCGGCCCATAGTATACAACGATATTAACCCCAGACATCTGACCGAATACAGACAGCATCACTCCCACCATCAAGGCAATTCTCAAGCCTGGCTTAAACAATTCCGTTAACGCTGTGGGTTTGTGTACCAGGGAGGCTTTGATGTCATTGAACTCCGCCACCACTTCTGATGAGCCCACTAACTTATGTATGATTACCTTCGCACGGTTCTCATATCCAGCTTTCACCAGCCAACGGGGGCTTTCCGGAACAACGAAAAGCAGCAAGAAAAATAGTCCTGCTGGTATCATTCCGGCGCCAAACATACCTCGCCACCCCTGCTCCACCAGAATATAATGCCATATTCCTACACCACTGAAAGCTTGAGAATTATGCTCCGCAAAATTCTGAATCTGCCAATTGGAAAAATAAGCAACCAATATACCAACCACGATCGATAACTGATAAAGCGCTACCAGACGACCGCGCAAACGCGGAGGTGAAAATTCTGAGATATACATCGGAGACAACACAGAGGCAAGCCCAACTCCTACTCCTCCGACGAAACGAGCAAGAAGTAACACACGATAATTAGGTGGGATCGTACATCCCAAGGCAGAGACAAAAAACAATACGGCGGCACAAATGAGCGGTGGTCTGCGGCCAAATTTATCTCCCAGCCAGCCCGCAATAATTGCACCTACGATACAGCCGACCAGCGCCGAACTGGTAAAGTCACCGACCTGCAAATTGGTCAGATTAAACTGCTGCTGCACCTGAGTAATCGTTCCTGATATGACAGCTGTATCAAAACCAAACAGAAAACCGCCTAAAGATGCTACAAAACAAGCCAGGGTCAAAAACTTTTTTGAGCCCCGAAACTCTTGGGCAAATTTATTCGCAGTTAATACTGATTCTTCAATCATTGTAATTCCTTTTATTAATTAAACGCCGTGCCTTGCGTTATCAGCTTTGAGCTGTTCCAGCAATTGCGCACAAATTAACTGCATACGAGGCAGATGAAATGCTCCTTTGTATTGGCTGCCTTTTAATTCAGTCGATATGCTGCCGTCGCGGTGCAAATAACCAAACCATTCACCATACTCCTTATCAGGAAAATGGTCATAAGCCCACTCATGCACCTGTTCAAACATTTGGCAATACTTCTCATCACGGGTCAACTGATATGCCATCAACGTCGCAATGATCGTCTCATTGTGCGGCCACCAAAATTTCATATCATGCCAATATTCACTGCAGGATTTCCCTTTGGCGTCCACATAATACAACAGACCGCCATATTTTTTATCCCAACCGGCATTCCACATCCAATCCAGAATGGTCAGTCCCACACGGCGTAAGCGGGCATCATGATTGCGATAGGCCGACTCGACCATAATAAACCATGCCGCTTCGATGGCATGACCCGGCGTGACCATGCGCCCCTCCAAAGTGTCGATTAACTCGCCCCGGGGAGTTACCGCCTCCAACACCATTTGCAACTCCGGTTTCATAAAATCAGATTCAATTTCCAGTATCGAACGTTCGATACAGTCATTGCAAATAGGATCATCGACGACTTCTCGCAGAATTTGGGCCGTGACGATAAAGATCATAGGCATTACTAAGCCCTTCATCGGTCGCGTCTGCTGATTATACTTGGGCTCAAGCAATCCAGGTGTAGTGTGATAATGTATCATTTGTTTGAACAACACGAGGGCTTCCTGCGCAGTGGTCTTATCATTTTTGGCCTGAGCATAAGCCGCCAGAGCCGCTACCATGAAAGCTTCCGAAAAAATATAACGTCTCATTCGTAAGGGACGGCCCTGCCGATCCAACGAAAAATACATTTTCCCTTTTGCATCAAACGCATGTTGGCGTAAAAAACGCAGGCCATGCTCCGCGGCATCGAGCCATTCCTGACGCGGCTCAACTTTCG
Organism: Planctomycetes bacterium GWF2_42_9; assembly: GCA_001825675.1. Taxonomy (GTDB): domain Bacteria; phylum Planctomycetota; class Phycisphaerae; order Sedimentisphaerales; family UBA12454; genus UBA12454. Next base: position 7,897 of record MHYA01000168.1, read on the forward strand.
AAAACATGGTAGAAAGTACCCAAACCAATCGCCCATGGAGCCAAACGTATTTGTCAGTACTCAAAACTGATCCATCACGGTCCAGAGCAAAAAAATATCCTCCACACTCTTTGTCCATGCAATGATTGAGCCAAAAAGGCATGGTGTCATTTAGCAATCCATCACGATAAATTTCGATCAGCTGATTTATCTTTTCTTGCTTCAAAGCCATATTATCTCCACAATTCAGTTGTAACATATGGACGATTCATGATTTGTACATTAAGGGATATGGTCTCACCGGTCCTAATTATTCGGCAACGGTGTTAATCCCGCCTCCCGGCGGACGACCATCATCGCCCAACACCACCAACACGCCTGTTCGCCGTTACCCGGATCCTGTAAAATCCATTTTTTTGATTGGGAATCATAACTAAACGCTTCAGCATATAACTCTGAGGAATTGATTTTTTCGATAAAATCCAACATATCACAAACACGGCCATATTCTCCGGCACGGAGACAATACACCAAATCCCACCCAAGCACCTTACCGATAACCTGGTTAGAAATCTGCCGACCAAAACTATCAACCTGCCCTTCCGGAAGCCAATCGCTGGAAGTCATCTGCGGCCCGTCCCAGTCAATACGAGCAACCCGATGCCAGGTATCAATAGTATTCTTGAATACCTCCTTATCAACACCTTTCCAGCCGGCGGGAATCGGTGCCAAATCGAGCCAACTTATGCCTGGAAAAGGCTCCGGCTTACGGCCGGTCGGCAGAATCATTTCATAAAATATTTTCTTTCCTTCAAAATCGTGAGTCATATTTTGGACAATATTGTTTGTAAGGTTTTTCAAACAATAAGACCACCTTTCGGCGTTGTTCTTATCATGACGGCGTTCAGCAACAAGAATCATATTTTCCAAAGCCGAACAAATGAACGACTGTGTTAAAAAATCATATGTGTGCCAATATTGGCCATCACGAGAATGTTCCAGGGAAATATTGCATACCAAACCGGGTTTGATGCGTGGGCCGGGCACTAGAAACAAATAAGGTTCCGTCACGCTGCGATTCATTAATTTGGTCATTACAGGATAGGTTTTATTCTCGAATTCCGTTTCCCCACGACGCAAAGCAAGCATCGCCCACGCCATAATTACATGTGCCTGCCCGTCAATTTGATCCATCTGGCTTATAATCTTATAGTGGAACGGCTCCTGTTTATGATCCACATCGCCATAATCAAACACCATCGCCAAACTATAAAGAGAATTGCTGACATCGCGGCCGTTGTCGATCTGAGTCGCATGAAGCAGCCCCGTACCCTCGGGGGTTAATCCGGCATAAATTATCGGATTTGTGGCTTCATTTTCGGCATGAAACGTAACTCGATATTTCTCACTGACCACTAATTTAACAGGCGTAACAAACTCTAATCGTACCCAGCCATTGATAACTTCTTTATCGAAATATCGCGTTGCAACAGCATGTTTGGCGCCTTGGGAATCAAAAATTTCAGTGATAAGCGTATTGCCTGGGATGAAATTAGCAACATAAACCTCAAGGGATTTCAAGGGTTTATCTAGCGCGATAAAATCCTGAACGGCTCCATTCTTCCCACCTAACTGGGCAAACGCAATATCATGATTTAAACATGCCGGACTGTCTTTTCCCGGAACCGGAATGAGTTGTGATTCCCGCAGACCAATGACATGGGGAATACGCTCCATATCATTATCCTGCATGGCTTCCAGACAATAATTCAAAATATTTTCAATTTTGTCTAATTCTTCTGTTTCTAAAAATAATCGACCTACCGCCCCGATGCTGCGAGGGAACATGCCCTGATAAGCACCCGTTAAGGATTCCTGAAAATAACCGTCCGGCTGGGCACGCTGTACAATACTCCGATAAGTTCTGGTCAAAAGCCCTTTCATAAAGGAGCTTTCCAAACGCGCCTTGACATCATCGATCGACTGAGAAGAAACAGCCGGTTCCTCCTTGTTGGAGAGCGGCTCGGTGGCAAAACCAATGTTCAACCAGCACCCAAAAATAACTAACATTATATTTACATGTTTCATTTTCATTCGAAAACATCTCCTGAATATCTGAGGATATTAAAATGTATTAATTTGGGGAGAATTTCTCAATAACTACACACTCGACTACATTCCTTTTTTGATGAAATCATCAATGGATAAAAATATAATTCTGACAATCGTCACTTACACTATTCACAGAATTCGTTATTTAAGCCAGGCCGATTTTAACTTATACACATCTAATGATACTATTTTCGAATCACCACCGGACGCATATAGCCCCAGCGTTTTGTTACTCGAACTTGGTGTAAAACCGTAAACGAGAGAAATTGCACCATCGTTGCCGAAAATCTCAATCGAAGTACGGTCAACCAGAATCTGCAACTGGACTTTCCCGGCAATCATCGGCAGATCAACCGTAGCACCTAAACAGGACAGTTTTTGAGTAGTCGCATTATAAACAACATCTGTGCCGCGAATATTAATCGTAACCTGGCCAGCACCGCTCGGCTCTAATTGAGCACGCATATCAAAAAGTTCTCCCGTAATGGAAGAAAGAAGGTTCTGACCCGGCGGCAAAGTATGATTTTCCCAGTGATAAGTCTTGATGTGCAATTTTTCGATTTCAGCAACGGGTACGCGACACAGCCGTATCCCATCAGAAAAAGTCCGCAGAGACAACTTACAGGGAAAAGAGGCCTGCTGATTAAACGTCATGCCGGGGTAACTTCCATGCTGCAGCCAGGTCATCTGAATGCGACGCCCATCGGCAGAGGGAATATCACTGAAACTTTGAGCCGCATAGCCGACATGACCATTCTGCGTCGAGGGCACCAGCGGAAGACGGATCGGGCCTTCGCGCTGGAAGGTCTGGCCATTAAAGGTTCCAACGGCATAGGTTGCATCACCACCCCATAACACCCAGCGTTTATTATTGGAACTCCCATCCACGGATAATTCAAACATATCCGGGCAATCACATGCGGTCGGCATGTCGAGACGACTGGTTTCAGTCCAGTTCACCATGTTACTGGAGTTGAGAAAAGCAAATCTATGATCCGTAGCACAATCACCGCTGAGGGTAATAACCATAACCCATTTATTCGTCGGTGCGTACCAGAAAACTTTGGGATCGCGATTATAATGCGTAATGGCATTAACAACTGGATTGCCCGCATACTTGGTCCAGGTCCGGCCCCGATCGTTGCTGTAAGCAATACATTGGGTTCCATCTTTATTGCTAGGCAAGATATATTCCGCCGCGGTATAAAACGCCACAATGACTTTTTCCTGTCCCGATTGGAAGCCTGAAGTGTTATTCCAGTCTATTGCGCAGGAACCGGAAAAAATTGGTCCATGAGCATCAGGCGCCAAGGCAGGCGGCAATTCCGTCCAGTGAATCAAATCCGTACTTACGGCATAACCCCAGTGAACGTTGGGATAGTTTAAACCGGGACCTCCGGGACAGTGTTGGGAAAACAAATGGTATTCTCCGTCATAGTACACCGGACCATTGATATCGCTCATCCAACCGACTTGGTAGGTGAAATGAAACTGAGGACGGTAGGCTTCGTTATATAACCTATTGCCGGCATTCACCATCTGAAGATCCGCTCCCCAAAGTAAACCTGACGACAATAAAAAAAATGTTGTCAAAATGAATGAAATATTAACTCTGTTTTGCTTTGTTCTTATACTCATCATTATTCATCTCCAAAACTTTTGCGAATGTACCCTTACTCAAACATTAAAGTATGCTTATCCATGCCTAAATGCCTTTTTCGTCAAGCCAATGCGCCGCAAATTCGGCAAAATCAACTAAATCTTCATCAAGCCAATGCGCCGCAAATTCAGCAAAATCAACTAAATCAATGATGCAGTCATCATTAAAATCGTACGGACTCCAATCAGGGCAATACATTTCCACAGTCAGCATCGCGGAAAACGTTGTTTCGCTGCTTTCGGGATTGGAAACGGTACAGGTATAAAGACCTTGATCTCCCCTTGTCGCGGAAGAAATAAGCAAAACAGAATAATTTGAATTCGGAATTGGAATACCGTCTTTTTTCCATTGATAAGTCAATGGTTCCGCCCCCGAAGCAACCACTCGAAAGGTAGCAGTTCCCCCTCCATCAATGACGACGCCTTCAGGACTTTGGACAATAGAGGTCAGTCCGGTCGCATGCGAATGAGACGCAATAATTTGCCCAGCCGTTTCAATTGCACCAATACTTGTCACTTCACTAAGGTCATAAAACGCAATCTCATCTATTCCCCCTGTAAAGATATATTGCGGTAATCCGGATATGTTATCCTCAACCGCCCCCACAGCAACGCCATTTTCAAGATTCACGGCCGGATCGTACTGGTAATCCTGAAAACCGATCTCTGGACGCAAAACACCATTTTGATAAATATCAATATTTGAACCATTGAAATACTGCACAATAACAAAATGCTGCCATGCTTCGTTATTGGTAATATCAATGTTTTCTGTTTTGGTTATCGCATTACCTGGAGACCATGCTGGAGCGAAATTAAAGATAATTGCGGGGTCATTGCCGCCAGCTCCGAACGAAAGAATGTATTTTTCATTTTGGTTCAGATCGTCTGTATGTATCATAAATTCAATCGCATACGGACCACCAAGAAATCCTGCTCCCAAAGCAGTATTATGAAAAACACTCTCGGCAGTACCATTCACTACGGCGGCGTTACCAAAACCGCTATGAATCGTCCGCTGGGCAACTGTGGCCGTCAGCCTTTTGGAAACCTCAGACGAAATTACCTCTTGTGCGGCAACAGTTGCACCATCGTTTTCATCGAAGTTCCAATACACCACTGGCTTGGTGGCTAAAACTCTTTTAGCATAACCGGAGGCTTCCACAACAGAAAGATTTGCGTAATCCGTTTCAACGCCAACAGGGTTCAACTGGTTATAT
>MHYA01000168.1:12881-23586 GCA_001825675.1 Planctomycetes bacterium GWF2_42_9
CTTCGACATTACTAATCGCCAAAACAGCCGTGTCAGCACCGGAAATATCCCCGCCGTTACCCAAATTGATATTATCCTTTTTCCATTGATAATATAAAAAAGAAGAACTGGAAGCTTCAACTGTAAAACGAACCGATTCCACATTTCTGGTAAGTTGTTTGACAATCGATACCGGTTGTTGTTTGATGGAAATGTTTCCTGGAGAATAGAATACCACTTCATTAATACTGGCCCATTGGTTATCATAAGTAAAATCCATCTTGATCACCCGGCCCGTGTGTCCGCTCAGATCAAGCGTCGAAACCCGTACGACATTTTGTTCGGACGTATTGTTCAGACCGGTAATTGTAATCGGAATACCGCCATCAATAGTAACTTTGATCGACGAAAAACACCCCACGCCATAGGCATACCAAACAGTGGAATGCAACACCACGTCTCCGAGGGCTTTGGCGCTTCCCAGATCAAAAGTGATGCTGGCGTTGTATGGTCCAAAGAAAACGCCATCTGTTAGAGCCCCATTCAGTTCATACCCATTAACCGATGCTGCAGCGATATCCGCTTGACGGGTAATGTTTCCATCTTTCAAATTAGATGGATTGTTCAACTCCTCATAGCTATCCGTCCCCGGAGTTGTCGAAGGACCAGGGTGCATTTGTGACACAGTCCAGCTATATGTATATGGATAGCCGGAATTGCCCTCATAACCGGCATAAGCTGACGTTAGCAATAGAGATACGATGATACCTAAACAATAAAAGTGCTTTATATTAATCATTTTTTTGAGCCACTTTCTTTTCAAAAATAAATTAAACACAATTACCTTTTTTTCTTTGTGGCAATTAACCAGCTATTTCCGCGCCTCGATGCTACTGGGAAACCACGCCCGCAAAAACTGGGCCTCTGTTCCCTCATAAACCGCTTCGGCAATGAATCCATATTCGAGCGTCTGCGCCCCGCACATGTAACCAATGATGACCCTGCCGTTATGTTCTGTAAATTCCATATCCGAGTTATTTATGTGAGCTTGACCGAGCCTTCCTCCATTTTTGACATACGCCTGCTTATCCGCAGTCAGACGCTTATTGGCAATCTGCTTATCCTCCTCCGAAGGACACAGCACTGGGTTAAACACACTCTCCTGCCAGTTCACCAAATCGCGTGAACGCGCCACGTTCGTCACATACCCGCTGCCGCCCTCCCATTTGCCGGATTCCAAGTAAAACAAGTAAAAAAAGCCGTCCAGATAACGTAGAAAATGGGGACAAACCGATCGCTCCTTGCCATAGACGTACTCATCACCCAGAAGCTCCCAATTCTTCATATCCTTGGACTTGGCAAAACGCGCAGTAAATCCTACCCCCACTTCCTCAACCGGCCCAGTAACCTCCATCGCCATATAAAACTCATCCCCCTTCTTGCAGACACTCACACTGCCGACCATCCACTCCTTTAAAAGCTTCAACGCCGTCCACTGTTCCCATTTTTTGAGGTCCTTTGTCGCCCATACCCGCACCGTGCGACCATAGGGAGGGCTTGGCGTCATGAAATCCGTAGCCAGCACATACACCGTCTGGCCGTCAACAAAAACATTCGGCATGACAAAACCGCGTGTGTTCGGCTCTGCCACCATCTCACCCGTCTCATGATCCACAATGCAGGCGCGTGCGTGCCCAAAAAACTCTGCGTCCGACGCGCAATCCGATATGCGAACACCGTAATATTGTGGAAGTCGATGCTCCAGCCGATACAACCGCCCATTAAACACGAACGGGCAAATCAGCGAGTCGGTTTCTACCGCCCCCAGCCTCTTAATCACTGGTCGAGCCCCAACCTCCACGCCTGCGTTCGCTGGCACGTCCGCCTTGCTCGGCCCCTGTTGGATAATATTTGCGGGCAACATCAACTCACGGTACTTCTCAAAATGCCGCCCCGCCTTGCTCGACTTGGTCAAATCCCACAGGCTAGTCTTCATTTCCCTCATAGCCAGACTAAAAGCAATCCAGCTTTGCGTCCAACCCGTTTCCGCCATTAGAGCGCCCCATCCCAGATCGCCATCCGAACCCCAATAATCCCATTTTTCGAAATCAAAGCTTCGATACCACATCCCATCGAGTTCCGGGTTAGCTTTACAACGTGTTTGAATTCGTATGAGAAAATCGGCTGTACGATCTTCAAGGGCGGCATATTCCGGGTTGCCGGTGGCGGATGCGGCTTCGTGCAAGCCGGACAGGATAAAATTCATTGTGTAGAGCAAATCCGTCGCGGGATCACCTGTTTTATAAACGATAGGCGCCTCACCGCTGCCATATTGGTCGTTGGATATATAGGGCTTATCGACATGCTGCGGAACTGCCCCCGAGGCATGTTGTGCTTTGGCTATATATTGAATCATCATGTCAAGCCATTTACGGTGTAACGGGGTATCTTCCACTCTTACCAACCAAGCCAAAGGCAGTATCATTGCTACCCGTTCTTCTTCCATGCGTCCACATTCAGCCATCCATTTGTCCGGATAAGCCTCCATTATGCGGTATATACCTGCTTTAGCTCGATCCAGCAATGGTTTGAATCCGGTCTTGTCATATAACCATAAATAAGACGCCCACAAGCGGGCCTCATAATGAGGCGAATAATTAACCCGCTCGGTTTTCCAGTAATGCTGCCAACCATTGGCCTGAATTTGTTCTTCCGTCAGCATTCCGCCACGGAAACCCAACGGCCCAGTGGTGCGGAAATTCGCCAGAATTCCCCTTACGATAGCTTCATCCCATCGGTCTGTTTTTAATGACGCCGCCGATGCCATCGTCGCAAATAAACTACGCGCGTTGTCATCGCCCCAGTACATATTTTGCTTGCCGGGTTCGATACTTTCAGCCCATCCGATCAATCCATACGTCGGACTGGCCGGATCAATCCGTGGCCCCTGGCACAACGTCGAACGAAACAAAATGTAATCGGTGAGATTCTGAGAGACCTGCCGATGATAATCATTCTTGAATAGCTGTGAACTAACTGCCAGAATCATCGCTGATTCGGTCGTGCAATCGGCTCGTACATCCCGACAAACCGTATGGCTGCCGTTGAAAAGAATATGGTCATCAAAGGCCTCTGAAATACCTCTTGACCCATCGCCGACCTTCCAATCACGAGGTATCGCTTCTTTAATTCCGGCTGGATTTATCTGAGGTTTCCATGACTCATGAACGAGCAAACGAGAGTTTACCAACCAATTAGCACTACGGCGAACGGCTTGTAATTGAGCATCCTGCGGAAGTTTCTCTTTGGAGCCATAACTCACAACAACAGTCGGTTCCCATTTTAACGTTGGCATCGTTTTGTCCCGCGCAAGCCATTCCAGTATCCTCTGCCAAATCGGCCCCCAAGCATCTGTGGGTAGATATCGTCCGGTAACGAAATGACTAAGCTTGGTCGTTGAAATCATCACGTCGCAATTTTCAGGGTGCTCAAACAAAATGGGAAAAACTTCCTTAGGCAACCCTAAAACCGCTTTGTTGTAACCCACAACTTTGGCCAGTACCATATGTGGATTATTGACGTCAATTGGTATATAGTAGCAATCCTGAATTACCAAAATACTACGTTCAGGCAGAGCGGGCAAAAAAAAGCCTGAGGAGATAACCGTTCGATCATAACGAACTCCATACGGACCCGTTCTAAAGTGCTTCGGGGCCTCTGTTTTCAAGCCTTTAACTTTGGCAGGAAACTCTATATAAACCCGAAGTTTTTTCTGGGCCGCCTTATCAAAAAGTGCATCATCGACCACCGTCAGTTGTTCGGGGTATCCGTCCGCCAGGATCAGTACGCCGGCACCCTCGCATGCCTTTGTAATCGCTTCATCGGCGGTGTCATACCGGGCATAATCATTTCCTCCAGCAGCAAGAACCTTATATAAATCATTATTTGCACGACAACAGAACACCAAGTTGGCATTTTCTGCGGTTGCTTCTGCTATTATTGTTCCCGACAAAAAAACCACAACTGCTACACCCGACAAAAAATACCTGCGCCGAATTTTATCAGTTAGATTAATCATATATCCTTTTCATTCACAGGGGCTAGTTGACATGATAGTATATTTGAAAATGTCCCGGCACCGTCGCGAAATTCTAATCCCAGAAAACCGCCGCTATGTTGAAAAAGTCTATGAGTCAACACGGCACGGTCGTCCACAAACACCTCTATAATTGTGCCTGATCGGAAAATACGCAGTTTGATCGGCCGATTGCCGGCCATATCAATCGGGCACATCTCCAAAACCCGACTTTGAGCACGCTCCCAGACAGTAAGCGGACGCAGAGTTACCATATTGGGTCGTGGGCATAAGGATAATTCATATCCGCCGCTGATTTCTTCATTAACATTCAGTAAGACATGGCATTCCATATCCTCTTTCGAAAAATTAACATCCGCCTCAAAATAAAAATCTTTTGGCCAACCATCCAACAAAATTGTACCCGCAGATTCATCCACGCATCGAGCAATACTGCCGTCATTTAATTCCCATTTTCCTGCCACAACCCTGGCCATGCTAAGCGACTTTCGTGCCCCGTTACAAGCCGCATGCATCGCAGAAATTATTTCATCCGCAGGTCGCTGCGTTACGCTACCATCTTCGTTAAAATTCCACTGACGCGGAATCCCTATCGGCCCTCCCAGAAAATCAGCATTAGCCAAAAGTTCCTTACGTTCCGTAGGCACCAAAATAAATGGAAAACTTATCCAACGCTTACCATCGGTAGCTGGCCGCGAATTGGCATGTGCCATCAGCGTACCCATATCTCTGATTGACGGGCGATTCCACGGGCCTGACAACGAATCCGCCACTCGACAACGAGTATGCCGAGCCAACATAGAAAGATACCAGCGGTCCTTATGCTTGAAAAGTTGGGGACACTCTAAAAAAGGTTCAGCCATTGGTGCCCAAACCGGCTTTGCAAATTCCCAATGAATCAAATCTTTACTTTTGGCCAGCCCCACACAACCTGCCCGTTGGCCTGGTTGCCCTGGCATCCGCGAACAAAACACCATCCACCAGATTTTTTCTTCCTCGTTGAAAAACACATATGGGTCTCGAAAATTCGACTGCTCATATGTTACATCATCGCCGGTTAGAACAGGATTATTTTCATATTTCTTCCAATGGTCCAGATCGTCGCTTATAGATAAAGAAATGCCGTTAAATGTGTAGAAGCAGTAAAACCTGCCTTTGCTTTCTACGACGCATCCTGTAAGCATATTACTTCCTGGGTATTCGACAGCTATAGGTCGTTCCTGCCATTGGATCAAATCTTTGCTGACATAATGAGCAATCACAGGCAGACGCATTAAAAAAAGATGCCATATTCCTTCATGGTAGAATGGAAAAGTGTCGTTACAGCGTGCATTCTCGGGTATAAAAAACGGATTAGGGGCTAACCCGAAGTCTTTTTGTTTGTTTTCCCCATCAGAATTTTCATTGGCTGCCCATGTTGAAGGGCTTTCAACAATGAATAAGCTTGTTGCCAAGACAATCAATAAAATATAAATATCTCTCATACCACAATAATCAATGCCACAAAAATACCCCGCCAGCAACTTCTACGTTCAATCCTTATTCTTGTCCGCTCGGCCGGTTTCATTATAGATAAAAAGCACTCCTGCTCAAATCATGGTGATCCGTTAACCGCGTTTTGCACTATCTGGAAATGAAGGAACCACATTTTTCTCTAACATTTTTCTTTGAATAAATGCTTTTGGGAAACATAAACTCGCATTTAGGCAAAAACCCAAAACAAAATATAGTGCAATCTTGAAAGATAATATACGCACTCTACACAATTAAGAGTTATTGTGAATTCTTTTAGTTATTTTGTCAAAAAAACATCTAAATGCCTATAGTGATTTTGCCTGACTTATTTGGATTTAATGCTCTTTTTTGAATATATTCCAAAGAATAACATTTTTTCTAAATCGGAATTCAGCGAAAATGTAAAGTGCAGTGATAAATATTCATCGCTGCACTTTACACAGTTGCTTTTCATACGTTAGCAAAAACTTCCTCTTCACACGCATTAATACATGTTACCGAGCAGGAGTAGAGCTGTCTTCCAGCCAATGTTCCATCATTATCGCAACGTCCGCAAAATCAACGACACAATCCACGTTCAAATCCCCGGGAATCCGGTCGCACACGACGCTAAACGTATGTACCAGCTCCGGCCCGAACCATGTAACATTTTCCTGCACCATTCCCCAGTGAGTCACATATGTACCTTCGGTTTGCGGCGCGGTTAACTCAAACTCAAACGTTACCGGCCGACCCCTGCATACGCCGCCGTATATATCAACTTCGTTGGCAGTATTGTCAATCGTGTAACGGCCCGTACCAAAAAGCGTCTCGCCTTGCAGATACTCTTTCTGACCAAAGCGAAACAGATCATTCTCTGACCACATCAAATCGCCTTCGTTCCGAACAATAACCCGAACCGTTTTATGCTCGCCAGGGTACATGTAATCCGGAAAGTCACAATAGAGAACACTGAAGCCATAGTCAGAAATATCGTTAAATGACCTTGCCCCATTTGCAGTGGTCCTAATGTACTCATAGGGATCATCTACATCAGACCATGAATCCGTGCCGGAATTTGGCGGAATAACGTAAGGAGAATTCACGATATCCACCGCATAGATACCAGAACCTTCATCATATTCGTTCCAGCTCTCAATATAGGCATGCTTCACAGTATTTCGATTCGCAACTGCTGCATTCCAGGCGCTGGTGTAATCCGAACCGTCATTGCGGGCCAAATGAGCTCCTGGATTTTCTACGTTTTGGTTCCAGAAGCCTGGCTTGACCATCGCACTCGTAACTCCGTTATAAGTGTATGGTTGATAATAAGAATTGTTTTCAAATTGAACGATTTTTTCATCGGTAAAAACTAAATCAGGACCGGCAACCAACTTGATCATGTAGATACCTTGGTTAAAAACTGGGTGCGCAGCACTAAAAGCACTCGCCAAACGGCTTTCCACATCATTACGTGTTAATGATCCGACATTGGTAAGTGTGGCTAAAGAATAACTGTCAAGAACAACCTTTCCACCGATCGTAGCCAGATAATTATCCGCATAGGCGTCTGTGTTGACGGAATAGTACTGTTGAAAAAACCGGATATATTCATTTACAAATGCATCCTTCCCCGCCGTCGTACTCAGATCCGGTGGCGTACCGTAAATCGACCATGTAATCACCGGGTCAAGAAATGGGACTACTTTGGGAACATCATATCCTGCCTTGCGCAATTCGCCCAGCGCCTGAAAAAGATTGATTCGCTGTTGTTCCATGAAAGGAATCAATTCTACAAAGAGCACCTGAATATTCGCCGTCATCATCTGCTTGATCTGGCTCTTCCACCAGGCCACCTCGCCGGTCCAGTTTGCCCTTCCTTCCAGCGGAAGCCAGGGGCCGCTTACCTGCCCACCCCCTGATATGTACCAGTGAAACACACTGGCGCTGACAATGTGATCATTTAAATTATAGCCGGACTTAGGGGTATACAACAGCGGTGTTTTACCTGGAGGTAAGAATATCACTTCGTTCATGCTCGTCCATTCACGGGTAACAGTGGCAAAGGCAATCTTCACCACTCGGCCTGTGTGGCCGGTTAAATCAAATGTCTGCTGGCGTACGATACCATCGCCCGAGCTTAAATCAAAACCCGCGAATCTAATCGGCGCCCCACCGTCAATGGTAACATGTATCTCCTCAATCGCTCCAACACCATGGGCAGTTAATATCGCCTGATGCATGATAACCTCGCCAAGAGGTTTCGCGTTGCCCAGATCAAACGTAACGTGACCGCCCCAGGGACCAAAAAAGACGCCGTTATCCAGTGAACCATTCATCGCGTAACACCACGGCTGTACCCCCGGAGTAAAGTCAGCTTCACGAGTGATCTGGCCATCGTTCAGAATTGATGGATTTGTCAACTCCTTATAGGCATCCGTACCCAGTGTTGTCTGGGGACCAGGGTTCATATTCGCCACATTCCAGCTATAGATGTAAGCATAGCCGGATTTGCCTTCATAACCCGCCAGAACCGTTTTAGCACACAGCAAAAACAATATTACTGCACACAAACATACTTTTACTTTTGTCTTGATCATTTTACCACAAACTTTCTGGAACACGAATAAACGTTTACAGCAAAATTTCACAACCGCTTAATTCCCACACAATTCACAATCATCCCACACTGAAAATTTTAAATTTCAGAACCCAAAACCGGCAATCATTTACTGATGTATTACTGAAAAGTGCTGCGCCGAATATCCGACGCAGCACTCCATACAGTTTCTTTCCTGCCAAGTTAGGCGGGAAATCTCATTTCACACCGAATACATCTTATGGGGCAGGTGTGCTGCTGTCTTCCAGCCAATGCTGTGCAAGTATCGCAAAGTCCTTAAAGTCAACTTTGCAGTCCGCATTCAAATCACCCTGAATATCCCAGTAGCAAGTAATATGCAGAGTCGCCTCGCCAGAAATGGCTGATCCTTGGCCGTTCGATACGGCACAGGTGAACTTCTGGCCTTGCAATTCAAACCCAACGTTACTAAGCGTAAGGATCGGACCATCCGCCCCGGAGACATTGCTGCCATTAACTAAATTGACGCCGCCTTTCTTCCACTGGTAGCTGATTGTCGGCGCACCAGCCGCGACACATCGAAATTCCGCAGTGCCTGCGGGCTCAACGGTCGCATCCAATGGGGACTGTGCGACGTATGCCGCTCCGGTAACCACCGCATGAGAGGCAATCGCTGCCCCCGCGGCATCCATGTTGCTTGCACCGCTCAAATCATACCAGGCCACTTCATCAATCTCCCCATCAAACGAGCGACCATAGTCCGGATCTGCCCAGCCACCAACCCTGATGGTGCTTAGTATCATTTCGCCCGGCATATCCGTCGCGGTTTTCCAGCCAAAACCGGCCCGTTTGACTCCATCGATGTACAAATCGCACAAACCAGGCTGATTGCGATCTACAAACACGAAGTGATGCCACTGTTGAAAGTTAGGATTCGCGGCGCTGGCCATGATATTCGTTGAAAAGCTGTCAGAATAACTGGAATGCCAAATATTATTATTAACGACAAGGCCCATATTTCCAGTCGGTGGCGAGTCAAAATCGCGGAAATCAACCGACACGTTATCGTGTATGGCTCCGACAATATTACCGCCCGGATAAGCGTTATCACCTGTATTGGCTGAACCATTCCACCGCATCATCCACTCGACAGCATGCGCTCCGGCAACAGCACTGATGCCCGTATTAGTATTGCCCCAAACGGCCTTGGTACGATCCGGATGTACGTTCGTATTACCGGCGGAAGTATCAACGGCAGAACCGTAAATTCCATGCGCCGTGTGCAACGGGTCAACGCTTGTTAGAATGGACTTGAGATTCTTGGATACAATTTCCAACGCGGTATTGCCCGAACCTTCATCAAAGGAATAGTAAGCGACTGGATCTGTCGCCAGAATGCGTTTGCCGTAATCAGTCAGGGTCGGAACAACAGCTACATCCAGTGCTATCGGACCGGCATCGATACCCGTCGAATTACCGCCGGAGGTGACATGGCAGGTATAGTTCGAATTCTCAAAAGAAAAATCCACATCCGTTATCACCAACGTGTTCGTAGTTGCCCCGCTGACCTTGCCGGTATTAGTTAAATTTACACCGTCTTTTTTCCACTGATAATTGTAGTTGCCGCCTCCGCCCTGTGCGGTAACGCTTAGGGTCGCCGTCTGGCCGGCTAATACTCTTACGTCCAAACCGGGCGTAACTGTCAGGGCCGAAGACTGTCCCGGTTGATAGAATTCGACTTCACTGAAACTGGTCCATTCACTGCAACCAGCGACGAATTTAAGAGTCACTACTTGGCCCGTGTAGCCGGTTAAATTCATAATACATGTACGCACGACATTATTGCCTGGGGCTACCCCCAGACCAGAAATACGAAACGGCGCCCCGCCGTCAATGGTCACATTTACGTCTGTTATCACCCCAACACCATGGGCAGTATGTACGTTCATGTGGATGATAACCTCGGCAAGAGCTTTTGCACTGCCCAGATCAAACGTAATTTGACCGCCATTGCTCGGACCAAAAAAGGTGCCGTTATCCAACTCACCATTTAACTGATAGCACGGGACAGCAGGCCATGCAGCAATATCGCTATCCTCGGTGATCTCACCATCATTGAGAATTGATGGGGTATTCAGCTCAGTATAGGCATCCGTCCCCGGAGTTGTTCCAGGACCAGGGTGCATCTGTGCTACATTCCAGCTATAGGTATAGGTATAACCGGCATTGCCTACATAACCCGCCATAACTGTTCCGGTACATAGCGACAGCAACATAACACACAAACTTACGTTCTTACACATCACAGATCCTCCTTTCCAAAATACATTGACATTTTTAAGCACGTCCAACATACTCACTCTCCTTTCGTATAAGTCATAAAGCCGAATAAGAACCAATCTTTATTGGCTTCATATTATCGTTTTTAAAAGATTTCAAGAGTCCTAAATCTCCATAAATCAGCATATATTATGGATTAATTAACAAACTGATTCTATCGTAATAATGCGCAACATATTGTGATATTTTGTCTTATTCGTAAAAATATAGAAAGGATC
>MHYA01000168.1:23608-23845 GCA_001825675.1 Planctomycetes bacterium GWF2_42_9
AACCCCATTATGGCTCCAGATGCTCCGACACCAGGGATCTTAGAACCTGTAACGAACAGATCCATCAATGAACTAAATATTCCTGACAGTATCAATGCACCGAAATATATCGCTGCTGTTTTTCCTGAGCCAAGTTTTCTCTCCACAACTCTGCCAAATATGAACAACGCGAGTATGTTACCTGACAGGTGGACAATTCCTGAATGCAAGAACCCTGAAGTTATAAGTGTATACGCC
>MHYA01000168.1:23872-24135 GCA_001825675.1 Planctomycetes bacterium GWF2_42_9
CGATATTTGGATCTATGAAGAGACTGACGACAAATACTAACACGTTCAATATCACTAATATCAACACTAATTTCGCTTCGAAAAGAAATCTGAAAAAGAGACTGAACGGCTCATTCAATTCTTTGAACTGTTTTTTTCCTATGAGCACGAGAAACAGCGTAATAGGTGTAAGGAGCATCTTAAGTAAGAACTTCCATAAGAACTTCGTCTCTGAATCGATAGGTTTAGCCATTCTACTGTCATTTGATGGATATAAATATAAA
>MHYA01000169.1:0-570 GCA_001825675.1 Planctomycetes bacterium GWF2_42_9
CAGACCGTGGAGTGCCATATCTCTGAACGATGCTCCCTTCATATTCTGTAAACACATTGCATTTTTTAATCGGTGCATTTATGATATCGTGCAGCCACCTGTCCCTTGTAAACACATCTGTAAAATGCCTTTTTACGGCATAAGAACTCGATATGCCGGTAATCTTTTCTGCTGCCTGATTGAAGACCGTAATATTCATAAGATTATCCACGGCTATTACACCCTGAGCCAGACTCTCTATTATGTTTTCGCTGATATCAGGTTTTTCCATGGAAACAACATAAACCATACAACCTTTTTTCCTCTCCCCTCATCGCCTTTGCCTTTTGTCCGCCTTTTTCATGTTCAAAACCAAAAAGGTGAAGTATGCCGTGGATTAAAAGTCTTATGATTTCCTCATCAAAAGAGATACCCTCCAAGACTGCCTGTTTTTCTACTGTTTCTACAGATATTACAACATCGCCAATGGGCAAGGGGCAGTTGGCAGGGTAAAGATAGTTTCCAGTTTCCAGTTTCCAGTTGGCATAACTGCCAATTGCCCCTTGTGGGAACGAAAGAACGTCAGTGGGT
>MHYA01000169.1:640-12783 GCA_001825675.1 Planctomycetes bacterium GWF2_42_9
CAATGTTTTGCCTGAATCCAATGCTGTTGCAGTCGATGAATATCTTAAGACTCTGGCACCTGTTCCAAGCCCATACTTAGTCGATGGCCAGCTAAGTGCAGCGGCAGTTCGTGGAAAAATACTGTTCGATGGGACAGCAGGATGCTCAACCTGTCATGCCCGTCCGACGTATTACACGGATATGCAAAAGCACAATGTCGGTACTGGATTTGGCCTTCGCGATCTCAACGCAAATTTTGATACTCCGACCCTTGCTGAGATATGGCGAACTGCTCCATATCTCTACCGTGGCCAAGCTGCAACAATTGAAGAAGTGCTAACAGTTTTTAACACTACTGATCAGCATGGTATTACCTCAGGTCTGACGCCACAACAAATAGCCGATCTCACTGAGTATGTGCTATCGATTGGCACGGAATGAAGTGGTGATTATATGCGGTGCTGTTCCGACATGACGGAGACATTGGCAACGAAATATGGTTGACCTGCTTTTTTGGCGATAACAGCACTCGCACGTCAATTTCAGTCAGCTTACAAAATTTTTTCGTGCGCCAGCCTTGGCACAATATTCTGCATAAAGCCCTAAATACCGTTTATAATTCTCCAGTGATACATCTGGAGGCGTCTGATGATCGACAGCCGGAATATAGCCTCCCTGTTTCATTACCGGCAATATACGCTCAAATTCATTTCGCATTGCCTGTTCACCTTGACACATGCTTGTTTTGTCAAATCCGCCAATCATCTTAAGTTTGGGATATTTGTTTCGCATTTCACTGATATCAACTCCTGCCATACGTTCAAGCGGCAAAAATCCTTCAATGCCAACATCTAGAAACCAGGGTACCAAATCGTTAACGAGGCCGTCCGTGTCGACGAATGGTATAATGCCGTATTCCTTTAGCCTTGGTACGATCCGTTTGTAGTATGGAGCAAGAAACTCATCAAAGGTGGATTTGGAACACATAGGACCGTGATTGTAGGACATATCCTCAGCAAATGTCATAAAATCCGGTTTACATATTTCGCAAAAACGATCCAGTATACGCAGATAATAAGTGACAATATCCTCATTAATCGCATGCATCACCTCAGGATGATCATAGAATGCCAAAATATGCGGTTCAATACCGAATAGCATGCGAGGGAACCAAAAAAAACCTTCCAATGTTATCCAGACAATTGTTTCTCCTTTGGCATGGCGAGCTGCACATTGCTGAATATAATTTTGATCAAACGGTTTTTCTACAAACAGCAGCGGTCGGATTTTAGAATAGCTTTCCATACCTCTGACAGGTCCATCGCCATGGAAGCAATTGTTTTTACAGTATGCCGCAAACTCAGGCTCCTTATAAATCTTGAACCAACACTGACGAATACTGTCAAGCCCCAAGTATTCAGAAATATTTCCAACATCGTCTTCGCCATCACATTTTAGATTGGTTGGCAACCCTTCACTATGCCAACGAGTAATGGTCTTATCCCAAAAAAATGCCCATTCGAGCATCGGCAGACGATCTACAGGCTGAAAATTCATTATCGCATGGAAACGTTCAACATTAGTCATTCACCATTCTCGCTATCATCATAAAACCTGATTCTATTGTGCATTTTCACTTATTTTTGAAAAATCTGAAATTCACAAATGGTGGGTGGGCTGTAAGCTTTCTTTATATTAAGCCGCACATAACGAGCAATGGCCGTCTCGAATCCGGCATTATAACTTGTGCCAAGCTGACTGCCGGTCAAGACCGTTTTCCAATCTGCTTTTTCATCAGTACGGAATTCAATAGCAAAACTTCCGACACCCGAGCCACATTCGACAATTCTAATGAAGTTAACCGGCGTAGGTTTTCCAAGATCAACCTGGAGCCAGCATTCCGGAATCTCATTATCGGTAGCCCACCGAGTTAATGGGTTATCATCGAAGGCATAGGCAGAATCAAATGCACTGTTGGAGCCGCCATAGAAATTGGATGCTGTCGCAGGCTTGTCGAATGCCAGAGAGTTGGAGGGCAGATTGATTGGCCCTTGCACTTTCTGATCCATCTCCAAGACCAGAATAGTATCAATTTGGTTACGATACTTAGGGGCAATCTCAATCGTAACAAGCTGATTTTTTTGGGTCAGTTTGGCTTTACCGCCGGTAAGCAGGCGATGGCTAATGATTTTGGCCGGGAATTTCGGAATCGTGATCTTGTCGGTAGGCCAATCCAGAATATGCAAGTAGACAGTTTTCTCGTTGCATGTAGATGCCATCCAGTTTGTAGGTACAAAAGGACCACCGTGAGTTCCATAAATAGTTCGGCCATACTCCTTGAGCCAGGCCCCCATCTGTTTGAGGATTTCATTCTGGCGTGGATCAATGCGACCATTGGGCATCGGGCCTACATTCAATAGCAGATTGCCGTCCCCGCCGGCACAGTAAATTAGATTACGCAAGCAGTCCTTAAAAGGCTTGACCTCGTCTTCAAGTTTCCAGCCCCATTGAGTTCCGATCGTGATACAGGATTCCCAAGGACGATCTGTATTGTACATGCCAACGTACCCTTCGGGGGTATCAAAATCGCCAGCTAGTGATAATCTGTTGTTAATTAAAATACCCGGCTGTAACTCACGAATAATTTTAAACAATTCGTACGACCCCATCTTTTCAGGAGGTGGGCCTAAAAGACTGTCGAACCACATTACATCAATTTTGCCATAATTAGTCAGTAATTCCCTTACCTGGGCGTGCATATACTTAACGTATCGATCATGGTTTTCAGTATAGAAATCAGGATGGTGCCAGTCTGGCGGGGAGTAATACCAGCCGATGCGTATGCCAGCCTCTTGGCAGGCTTTGGCAAGTTCCTTGCAGATATCACGGGCAAACGGTGTACTCTTAATATCATAATCAGTAAAGGCGCTATCAAACATGCAGAAGCCATCATGGTGTTTTGTAGTAAAAATCAGATATTTCATCCCAGCAGCTTTAATGATTTCGACCCATTCTTGCGCATTGAATTTGTCAGGGTTAAACGTTTTATAAAGATTATCATAGATATAGACTGGAATTCCTTTGCGATCGGTATTATAGAGGTCACCCCAGTGTAGGTAATCTTTAGGCAAGCCGGGACGCACTTCTCCACGGCTCCAACTCAGATCACAACCCAACTGACTGACCTGATTCCAGTGGACAAACATGCCGAAACGAGCCGCCTTGAACCATGTCATGTCCTCAGTTTTTGCCTTTAAATAAGCCACATCCTGCAAACCGGCTTGTTCGGCAAACAAGGTGACAGGCAACCAGCTCAACAACACGAGGACGAACAGTAATTGAACTCGATACATTTCAAAGCCTTTCAACTATTTTTCCAATATGAAAAGTTTGGCTCTATAATCGAGCGTAACAATTCAATGAAAAACATTGCGTGTCTGAGTTGAATTAATTAACAATGTCTTTGACAGCCGGCAATTTTGCCATCTCGTTGTCTCTCAAGCTTTGTGCAACAGATATGCTATGTACGAAGCAAAACCGTGACAACAGCTCGCCCTCTGGTCTTTGTGTTCCCACACCGTACCAGTACATTGAACCATAGGCATAAAATATTCTGATATCTCCTTGCTCATTTGGCTAGTCAAGCCATAACGAAGCAGGAGGTCCAGGCGGAGATAAAAACCTATGAAAGCATTGGCAGGATGGACACCCGGTACATTTCTGTTAGGACCAAACTTATTTACAATTTCACTCCAAAGCTGAGAATGGCTCTTCGGCAAAGCAATCTCGAAGTAGAACGCATAATATTGACATGTTTCCGAACAATTTGACGTTCTTTGCAGTGCACCGTTTTCGCGAATCGCATTGTCAACAAAATACTTGCCATCAAATGACTGATGATGAATAATGGCTTTGAGCTTGTCTGCTCGCCTTATCAAATCACTGTCCGAATATATCATGCCCAGGCATTTGAGTGCAGCGGCATAAAGCATATTCGTCGGGTAATTCACGTCCTTTACAAAATCATTTGTTTTTGACCACTCAACAAATATCCACCCAGGCAGGTTCTCCAACAGTCCATCGGCATTTTCATAATTAGCAAGAAAATCGATATAGCGAAACAGACGCGGCCGAAGTTTTTTGACAAGTTCGCTGCTGCCGCCGCGGTCGATATACTCTTTGAGTTCCAGGATCATCCATAAGGGCCAGTTTGGAATAAACACGCCATCGTAATGATCGGCAGGATAGCACATTGGCAAGGCACCGTCCGTCAGTTTTGGGAACGACTCAGCAATGGCATAATTTTCTAAAAAATTTGTTTCCAAATCGACATTGCCCATTATGTCATAGGCAAGCCTGGATGAGAAAAAACTGTCGCAGAGCCATCCCGCTCTTTCCCGTGACGGGCAATCCGTATAAAGATCTATCGCATTTTGCCGAAATGTCTCTATGCACGCGTCGTATAAGCTTTTGAGGGGCATATCTTCACAATTTAAATGTGCTTTAGGCGGGATAATGCTTTTAAATTCTCTCAGTGCGACAGAATTTAATGTGCATGCTCCCTCGGTAACCAGCACTTTCAAATACTTCATCGTATAAGGCTCAAACGATTCAAATTTATATGTGCCCGGCATCATCTCAAGGACAATAATATTAACGCAGTCAAGTCTCAGGAAATCAACATCACCATTAGTAAGCACTTCATCGAAAACAAAATAAACAGTTGATTTCTTGGAGCAATCTATCGTACCACATATAAAACCTGATGAATTCCTGATGAATTCAAATGTTGCATACTCATTAATGCCGATTTTGAACTGTGCATTGTCCGATTCGAGATCATTGCGTACAGATTCTGTGACTTTATAATATTGAAGTTCGATAGAGGGTATACACTCAAGTTCCTGCTCCTCAAAACCCAAGAGTTGATCATTAATATCGGTCAGACACCGGTCTTTTACTATTTTCGCGATTTCTTTTTGCCTGGACACTACGCCTGTCGAACGTAATATTGCGGGTTTTAACACCTCAAAAACCGGCAATGGCACCCTTCGAGTGATAAGATTCTTGTCTTCGCAAAGTCGCAAGTTGTTGCCCGGATTCAAAAATGATGTATTAGACTTCCAACTATCATAGCCAGGCGCGAGTGAATACACTTCAGAAAAACATCTTTGAAAACTATACCTTTGAGTTTTTTGCAATTTATAATCCAGCCGCAACGCAAAAAAATCAGCATTGGGACCTGCTGATGTCGCAGCAATAACCTCGTCGCCGGAACTTATCTCAGCCTGAAGAAAAGACGGCTGGTTCAGAATGTAAAAACTATTTATATTGTATCCCACCACCTCAATAGCGACAACATTCATTTCTTGAACTAACGCTGCTGTGATATCTATTTCATCAACCCGATAGAAGTTATGAGCCGCACGAGCTGGGCCGTGACAGATAAACTCACCATTGATCGACAATCTATAAAGACTTGATGCAGCAATGCATATTTTTGTCGTGTCTTTTGCCCTGCCAACGACGGTTCTAAATCCAGCGAAAATGTTTTTCTCGAATTCAAGTCCATCAAGCCAGACCGGCCGAGCCTTTTTCATGATGAATGGTTGAGCTATCATTGCACTGTTATCATATTTGAATGCGCGATCAATATTAGATGCCATTACTTCCACTATATTTCCTCTACGAACGTTAGGATACTTTTGACATTTCTTTTGAGGCTTTCTCATTTTTGGTGGACGACTTAATTTTAGACGGCCAATATTTAATCGTGTATAACAGCCCGACTACCATAAGCAGTATACTCCACCAGATATCAGCATGAATGTGTGCCAACGCAACTGGGTGCTCCGGAGGCACTAGGAAATTATAAATACCCGAGCAAAGGATCAACGCACCATAAACCGTCAGCAAGCAACCAATAAAAAACCAAATGGGAATCTGTTTTTCGTCATTATTCATATTTGTCTCACCAGAAAATAATATTTATTAACACCAGGACTGCTGTAACCACCGCTGCCCAGAAAATTGGCTTTTGGAACCATGGACATGGGCCTTCATCCGGAAGCGGTGTCAATCCCATGACAAGATTTTTTAACTCTGCAACAGGTTTTGGTTTGGTAACAAAACTTACTAATATTGTCACAACCAAACACACCACTAACGACCACCACCCGCTATACATGTTCACTGCCATTGGCATGGCTTTCTTTGACCGTGCAATGTATTGCGTATGATCAGGATTGAATGCCGCCGGAGCAAACTTCGCTGAAATATGTTTCGCACATACCTCAACGCCAGGCTTGAGCGTTACCGGAATGCCTTCGACACCAAATTTACCAACAGTGTGCGTATCCGCCAACATCACCTCAGGGGCAAATACCCTTATCTGAACATCACGATCTTTCTCTTTCTTGGAGGCTAGGATATTGGCGATGCCGTCTTTTATAGTAAAATTGCCGGCTGTTTCTAATTTTTGGCCTGATTCCATCGAGATAGGCACGTTTATAAGATTGACGCTGCCGCTCTCGACAACGATTCTTGTGATTTTGTCGCCTTTGGGATCAGGTGTTCTTTCTACCATCACAACCGCATTTTTAGATATAGACATGTTTGGCTGTGGATAATATCCATCAGGGAAAGTGTGTACATAAGCCCACATGCTCATCGAAGCAAGGATTGCTATTAGAAATCCCCAGAATCCTGCTGCAGGCGTAGCACGTTTCCAAAACATACCTAAGATAACTGTACCAAACAGCGGTACAATAAAAAAGAACACCAGCACCTGAAGATATTCAAGGATGTTCGAGAAGAAAAATAGAGCATACGCTGTTCCTATTGAGATGAATACCC
The DNA here is from genome assembly GCA_001825675.1 of Planctomycetes bacterium GWF2_42_9. Lineage (GTDB taxonomy): Bacteria > Planctomycetota > Phycisphaerae > Sedimentisphaerales > UBA12454 > UBA12454. Next base: position 7,476 of record MHYA01000169.1, read on the forward strand.
CCAGGAGCGAAGACCACCTTCCCATATTGAGATAATGTTTGTCATGTGCCTTCTTGTTGATTAACGGCTTATAAACATCATAGGTCCACACGGTTGCAAAAGCGCTGATATTTCCTGCCATGCCGGACATGAAACCAGCGATCATGGCAGTAACGCCAAGTCCAAGTAGACCAGGTCCGAGGTAATGCCCCATTAACAATGGCAGGACATCATTATATGTGTGATGTGTAATGCCCGCCCTAGGATCACTTTCAGGAACCAATATCATCGGTGTCCCATCCGGATTAAGCAAGACAACAAGGCCAAGCAAGCCTGGCAGCGTTACAATAAGGAGCACAAGCATTTTGAGTGCAGCACCAATTATGGTACCATTTTGTGCGGAGCGAAGATCCTTGGCCACAATCACCCGCTGTACCTGAAGGAAATCCGTGCACCAGTATCCAAAGCTAACTGCCAACCCCAAGCCAAATACCATACCAAACCAGTCGATTCCCATAGGATTTGTATCGAATGAACCCAGGTTCCGCCATAAACCTGTGAAATCGGCATTTTGAACTGTTGGATGGATCACCTTGACATTTTCCTGGATGGCGGCCATCATTTTATGCCATCCACCGACCTGAATAAGACCAAGAATAGGAATCAAAAGCGACCCAGCCCAGATCAGAAAATATTGCAACACCTCATTGAACACTGCCGAAAGCAGGCCGCCTAATGTTACATATATTGCCACTGTGATGGACGATACCCAGATGCTTACATTCATATCCCAGCCAAGTAACAAATGTAAAATCTTGGCCATTGCAAACATACTGGCGCCACTGACCATAATTGTCAAAAATGTGAAAGAAATGCCGGCCAGTGATCTTGCACCCTCGCCGTACCGCAATTTCAAATAGCCGGGAACAGAATGGGTTCTACAGATATAATAAAAAGGCAGCATAAAAACTGCAAGAAACAGAATTGCAGGAATTGCACCGATCAGGTAGGCATGTGCACCGAGCATTCCATATTGATACGTCATTGCCGACCAACCCATGGTCTCAAGAGAGCTTAAATTGGCCGAAATAAAGCTAAGGCCGGCAATCCACATCGTCATTTTGCGACCGGCAAGAAAAAAATCATCGCCTGTACTGGCATATTTTTTTAAGTACCATCCTATGATCAACACTATTACAAAATAAAGAACAATAACAACCATGTCTATTGCAGACAATGTCAGCAAAGACCCACCGCCGGGACCTGCTGCGTTAGTTGCAGCACTAACTTCAGATGGAAACAATAACATGTAGAACATCAATGCTGCAAACAACAGATACTTGAATTGACGCATTCCTAATCTTCCTTGTTTTTTACCAGATATATAACAAAATCACTATTCAAAACATTTAATTAATTCTTCAGCAAAGAACATATGCCCACGATCATCGGGATGGTTTACACCATTTTTGAGCAGCGTGATATAAGGAATACCCTCTTTGTGCAGATTCTCCCATCTTGTGGAAGCATCTGCAAAAGCAACTTTTTCTGCGTCCGCGAATTGTTTAAGCATCTTTACATATGGACGGTTCTCATTTTCTTTTAGCCCCTTAAATCCCATCCAACTCGGCAAAGTAAAATGAGGAGATATGAAGATAACTTCTGCATTAGCGGCATTAATCCTGTTTAATATATCGCTGTAAATACTGTGTAATTCAGGCACTGCTCTGCCAGCATCATTCACGAACTCTACAGTCACAAGGTCTGGTTTGCTCTGTACCACTTTCTCCCACAAACAGTCTTGTGATCTGCCCGCCGGAGCCTTGAACTTGTCTGGATAAAGCCATTGCGGCGAACCAGAACCACCCACTGCCACAACATTAACAACGATATTAGCCTTAGGAAATTTTTCTTTCAACATGCGCTCAAATACAGCGGGATAACATTTTTCCGGAGCGCTTGCATCCCCACCCTCAGTAACACTATCACCCCAGCAAACGATCCTTACCTGCTCCCCTGCCTGAAGCTTTGCCAATATTTTAGGTATTCGCCCAGATGTTGTTTGAGTGGTAATATGCGTTTCTGTTATTGGAAAAAACTCTGCAGTCTTGCCATCATTAAAGTAATCCACAAAAATATTGGCAAGTCGCAATTGCCCATCAGCAATTGCCGGTGGTTGCGGAACGGTCAGATCACTTATACCTTGGACAACAACTTTGGCTCCATTTGTGTCAACCACATAGGAATCAATTCGCCTAAGCGAATATCTATAATCAACCTCAACAACATCTGCCGCAGTCACACATGATTCCGGCCCAATGCCCAGCACGCCCCAATTCGCATCCAAAAGATAATCTTTCCCGCGCTGAAGTACTATTCCCTTATAACGAACTATCACACTGTTCGGATCAATAGCACCAGTAGCCGTAATACCGTTGCCTGGCCCCAGTGTTTGAATTTCTCTAAGTTTGCTGCCGCTCACATACGAATCAGGCTTCTCAAGTGATAAGTGAAGCGATTCCCCTTTAACTTCAACGGTTTTCGCCGAGGCGGTAGCAATCACACCAAAATCGCAGCTCGTTTTTGTGCTAGTATTAGAAGTTGCAAAAGTTTTATTTTCCTGTTTATTCGCGGCTGGATTTTCAGGCATTACTGGTTGCGCATAATTTTTAGATATGCTCATATGTAACAAAAGCAAAACTAAAACTAATTTTCCAAACACCATTATTTTCCTTTTGAAATCACTTAATTCATATCACATGATTTTGCCACCTGACCTGCACTACCATACACAATAGTATGAACAAAATAATGCTTATAATCAGTTCCCAAATTAACCCATCAAAATTTCCTACCACTCTTACAACTATCAATATGATGACACATCTCGAATATTATTGCCGGAGTAGTTGTCGGTAAATGAATTACCACTTTCAGTGAGATTGCCGGTAAAGCCTTTCCTGAACAGTACCCCATTAATCAGATAAGTTCCTGACGATGGCCGCTGGTCAATAACTGTATTTCTGGTTACAGCGATATTCGAACAATTATCAAAGAACATTATTCCTCGCCAGCTGTTTGGTGATTTAGGGCCGGTAGAAGGATAATAGTTTGTCATGGTGTTACCGCTTATCGTTACAGAATCACTCGAGCACACATAAATAGCATTACGCGGCCAGTTGGTGATCGTATTATTAGTAATGGAGATCGAACCCTGGATAATGCTGGTCGAAGGATCTTCATTAGTACCCTTGAGTGCGGCAACAAAAATCTGACTTGCGTAATACCAAGCAATCTCACCCATCGATAATCCGCAATCCGTAATGGTATTATTCTTAATGGAAATACCTTTGCTTACAAGGCCCTCGTCCCAATAAGAACCGTTGGCAATCCGAACAGCACTATTACTAAGTCCGGTAAAGGTGTTATTAGTAACCACACCGTAGAACCCATTTCCGAGAACACCTCTGCCACGAGAGTTCCGGAAAATACAATCCTTGATCAAATAGTTGTTACCGGTACAATCAATACTAAACATTTTATCATTATCCCAGCCAACCACAATGGTAGCTGCAGGTGTACTGCTAAGTTCAACATCTTCACAGAGATAGCCGTTTATGGTGACAGGTGCATAACGCGCCGTTACCGTTACTCCATTGGCATAACCAAGTGTGCCTGTACTTGGTGTAAAAAGAACTAAACGTTCACCAATTGAGTACGTTCGTCCGTACGGATAAATCGAAAGTCGTGTGGGCGAAGTTTGAGCCAGTATTCTTCCGCCGGATCCGGCTACATTTACACCATCATCGCCCAATGCCTCAAAGGTGCTATTGGTTACATCTGGACCATTTTTGCAATCTACTGTATGCACACCATCAGCATTGGCACTCTGGAGCCGGTTTGTGCCGGGCTTAATGATCACATTGCACTTCCTGACAAAGAGCTTCTCAACATTTGTTGCCACGAATCCCATAAAAGGCGAAGAGTATAATGTAACATTATCCCATGCGATATGAGAGTTGGGTTCGGAACCAACGCCACATGCATGACCGCCAACTGCATGATATGTAAATTTCTGTCCATTGGCAGCGCCAGTGACACCGCTGACAGAAATCTGATATACTCCGGCAGATAATTTTACAGGTGCTGTGGTAATACCGGTATAGCCGTCGCTGCCTGCCGTGATACGTCCGGTAACCGACATGGATGGATCCTTATATATCCCCAGACATATTGATAGATTACTTGTAAATCTTGATTCATCCAATTGTGGAAATCCTGAATCCAGCGTCAATGTGAATGTATTGCCGCTTAGATTACTGATAGTTCCCTGAGTGAATGGAAGAGGATTATAGTCTATCACAAAATTACGTGTATTTATATTACGGCAGCCAATAATAAGAAATGTACTTGCCGCCGGATTACTATTGATTATGTTCGTCGGAGTATGGTGCGAATAACCTTTAATATTGGTATTATGTAAACCGGTTATGTTCCATACATTGCTAAAATTATATGTGCCGTCATCAAAATAAATCTCGGCAGGCTGTATAATCTTGGCATTATTGATTACTGTATTCAGCACAGCTACGTCATCGATGCCGTCATTGGCGACCGCACCAAAATCACTTACATGAAGCTGCATCGGCAGTTGGCCTGTAATCTTAGCTGCGGTCCAACAAGCCCAATCATCAGTAACCGTCGCGCCAGGCAAAACCTGCAGCATAATCGTGATATTCTGGCCCTGGTAGCCTGACAGATTACCCGTGATCGTGGCAAGAGTACTGTCATACGTCTTGGTCTTGGTACAAAGCAGTGTATATTGCGCATCTCTGATCACATATACGTTGAAAGTAACACCATCAGTACCGCTTGCGCCTGAGGCAAAGCCCACCGTCGCCGTAAACTGAACATTCGTAAGATTGTTAGGAATGATCACATTGTTAAATACGGCATTTAATACATGGCTCGGCACAGCGCCATAATCAGGGTGTGTAAATATGGATGTGTATGATTGATTGTTCTCAAGATTGCCGGAATATAAATAACAATGGCCGTCTGCATTGGCATTGCCCCAGGGTATCGCACCTGCTCCTGTCGCAAAGCTGCCCTTAGTGGCATTGGCAACAAAATCGTAAACCACTTCCACAGGATTACCGTATGTTACGATTTTTGCATCTTTCCATGACGCCCAGCAATAGGCAGAACTGCCACATGCTTCGGCTTCAAGTATAAATGTTAATGTCTCACCTTTATAAGCCGTAAGATCAGCGCTTACTGTATTAAGCAGTCCATCATATTCAGCATCAACAGCTGCCAGTTCATAGTA
>MHYA01000170.1:0-901 GCA_001825675.1 Planctomycetes bacterium GWF2_42_9
CACTTCAAATATAGCCATCCTGCCCCTTGAGCCCTTTGGACATGTCCCTGATACTTTTCCCCGATAAATATGCGTCGGAAGCTTAATGTTTTTTCTAACCGCTTCCGGCATATCATTGATCTCTTTCATAATTGTTTCTTTGATCTTGCCTTCAAACGGTATTTTCTCTTTCGATTTCTCGCAAAGCCCTCTTACAAGCCTCTGTCCGATAGCCAAGTCCAATGTAGGCGCGATAAGATAAGGATCAACTCCCATATCTATGAGTCTCGGGATAACTCCGATAGCGTTGTTGGTATGCAAGGTCGATAAAACAAGGTGGCCGGTAAGCGCGGCATGGATAGCAAGCTGCGCCGTTTCTTTGTCGCGTATCTCACCGACCATGATGATATCCGGGTCCTGCCTCAAGATATGCCTTAATCCTTGGGCAAAATCGTATCCTATCTCCGAACGCACCTGCGATTGATTTACGCCGGCGATCGAATATTCAACCGGATCTTCAAGACTAACCACATTCAGGCCTTCTTTATTTAAAGTTTGAAGCATCGCGTAAAGAGTCGTTGACTTTCCTGAGCCAGTTGGACCGGTAACGAGTATGAGGCCGAAAGGCCTCTCAAGCCCCGCTGTCGTTGCCTCAAGATTCCTGCCCCGAAAACCCAAATCCGGCAATGACCTTATCCCGACTTCCGGGTCCAAAATACGTATCGCGACTTTTTCTCCGAAATAAGTCGGAAAAGTGGAAACGCGGAAATCTATGTCGCGGTTGTCTATGCGCGCCGAAAACCTTCCGTCTTGCGGCTTTCTTTTTTCATCAAGAAGCATGTTGGTCAAAACTTTGACGCGGGCAACCACCGGCTCGTGCACGGAAAGCGGTAATATCAAGCTGTTATACAAAACGCCGTCA
>MHYA01000170.1:962-1158 GCA_001825675.1 Planctomycetes bacterium GWF2_42_9
ACCATTTTTGTTATCGGAGCGTCCTCCACGAATACCGCCTGCGCAACAATATTTTCGCGCTGCATGGAACTTTTGGCTTCCGCCGCGATCGCGGTTTCTAATTCGCCGAGAACCTTGGAAACTTCGCCCGTTATGCCGCGATACTCGTTCAAAATATTATTGAAATCGTGTTTTGAAATTAAGAAAATTTTAAAAG
>MHYA01000170.1:1443-13551 GCA_001825675.1 Planctomycetes bacterium GWF2_42_9
CGCCCCTTGCCGCTTTCGGAAAAAGCGTATCAGCCGGATAAGGCCCGGAGCATTTGATTCCCATTTCCTGCGCAATCAAAATCGCCGGACTGATGATCCGCTGCTCTTCATCGCCGAATTGCCCGTTCTCACCAGCGTGAGGATTCAATGCCGCAACGGCAATATTAGGATTTTTTATACCGAAGTATTCTTTCAATGCGGTATTAAGTAAATCGATCGGCTCGTAAACGCTGCCGATTGTAAATTTATTTCTTATATCTGAAACCGCTATATGAATCGTCGCAAGCGCGATTTTCAATGGCCCCGCCGCAAACATCATCGCCTTTCTCGGCGTCTTGCATTTTGCCGCCAGCAATTCCGTATGCCCCGGCCATTCAGCTCCTGCCATTTTCCAGCTTACCTTACTTATAGGAGCCGTAACGATCGCGTCAACAATTCCCGCCCTCGCCGCATCGATCGCATCCGTACAAAACCGCAGCGATGATTCACCGCCTGCCTTACTCGGCCCGTTATTGGCAAACATCGGAATTGAATAATCGTCATAATCAGCAAGAATAATATTATGCGGAAAATCTCTGCTGATTTTTTCGTGCTGACATCGCCCCCAAAACGGCGATATTTCCGCCTGATCCGCAGCGTATTCCAGAAATTCATCCATACCGAAAACAATAAACTTCACCCCTCGCCGTACGAATGGATCGTACAACGCCTTAACGATTATCTCTGGCCCGATTCCCATCGGCTCACCCATCGTTATCCCGATAACTATCGGTTCGTTATTATTTTTGTTTTCGGTCATTGCTATCGCATTTTATTTTAAAAATAAAAAATCAAATCTAAAAATATATATAAAAAATTAAAACTACTTTTTGCCTTCCAAAATCATTTTTTAATTTTTCTTTGTCGTTTTTAATTTTTATATTTTATTTTGATTTTAGTTAGAATCCCAAACCTTTTAATTTATCCATCGTCAAATTCTTATTCGGCAGAATATTTACAAGCTGCGTCCTTACAATCCTGCACAATATATCCGTTTCGATATTGACCATATCGCCAGTTTTATAATATTTCATAATTGTGCCATCGAAAGTTGTCGGAATTATAGCGATGCTGAAACTATTATCGCTAACTTCCGCGATTGTCAGACTTACCCCATCGATTGCGACTGAACCTTTCGGAATAAGAAAATCTTTGATTTCTTTAGGGTTTTCAAAAACAAAATGCCAGAAATCTCCCCTTCTTTCAATCTTTTTAATTTTGGCTACTGCATCAATATGTCCCTGCACAAAATGCCCGCCGAACCTGCCGCCCGCAGACATCGCTCTTTCAATATTGCCCATCGCACCTGTTTTCAGGTCTTTCAAAGTCGTCCGCGAAACCGTCTCGCCGCTAACTTCAAATTCCGCCACTCCGCCCTGAAATCGGCTTATCGTCAGGCAAATACCATTTATCGCGATACTGTCGCCGATTTTGGCATCAAGTCCGAGATTAATCTGTAGTTTCATCCCGCTTGAACCGCCTATCACAGCCGCAACCTTACATATTTTTTCAATTAAACCTGTAAACATTCGAATTCCTATTGAATTTGACTACTGACTATTGATTATTGACTATTGATTATTGACTGTCAATTACCATTTTTCTTATCCTTTTTTTGGTTTAAAGTTTAGAACGGAATTGGTAAAATAAGGAATACTTTTATAGGAATTATGGATAAAATATGACAACATTAAAACAAACAGTTAGCTTCGTAATCATTCTATCTTTTCTAATTTCATATTCTGCCTGCTTTGCGGAAGTTACGCCCCGTGGCGGCGGAGCTAGTTCGCGTCAGCAGCAAATCGCCGAACGCAAACAGCAGTTCGAACAGGAAGCCGCCAGCGCAGGCCCCGAAATTGAAACGCAATACAATAAGTTCGTCGCTATCATTAACGCAGGCAGAACTCCCGACGATGCCAACGTCCGCGAAGGCCTTAAATTCGTTACCAAATATAAAAAATATCTTACCGTTTTGAACAAGCAGGGCAACGCCGGAACTTATTATGCTCTTTCTGCCTGGGTACTTTACTTCGATGAAAAACCAGACAGAGTACAAAAGCAAATCGCCGCCGCTATCAAAGACAAAGCGATCAATGATAATTTCAAACGTACCGCTCTTGCGATGTCAGTGCTTACCAAAGATTACAATTCCATTTCGGAATTTTCCGATCTTACAGATTCCAACATTTCATCAGAACAAAGCCAGTTGCCGGAAGGTACTTTGAATATCCCACTCAATAGCATCAATACCAATCTGCTCGGCAAAGATTTTTCACCTTTGATCGTCGGCACCGACAAAGTTATTATTTCAACTTTGATTTGGCAAATTGACGAATCAGAACTTGAACGTTACACTCCACCCGCTCCCAAGCCTGATGTAAATGAAGTCGACGACCCCAACAATCCCGCTCCGCCCGTTGAAGAGCAGCCTGTCGAAGTGCCGCCTTTTCAACAGGAGAATTTCGAACCGACTCCAATTCCTGATGTGATAGCTTTTACGAACTTATACAATCGTTACAGCAAAAATCCAAAAGTACAATTCTCTGGCATAAACTTCAACGACTCGGCCAAAATCGCAAACGTACAAAATTGGTTCGCGAAAAGTCCCCAGCCTTGGCAGTGCATCCCGCCCAATGCGATGGCACAACAGTTAGTTACATCAGTTCTCGGCGAAAGACCAGCAAAGCCAATGTTAATTATCGCAGGCCCTGACAAAAAAATCCGCTACGCAGGCGATGTGAACAATATTCTTCCGAATATGATTATTCAAAACATTCTGCTAAATCCGAAAGAATTTACAGAGCCGAATGAAGCAAACGAACCAAACGCTTCGAAAGCCGTTGAAGAGCCGAATAAGATCCAGATGGAATATTTAAAACCTGCAGATACAAATCAGACTTCGGCGGCAGCTCCAACAACTACAAATACAACCACCCAAACAACCCCTGCTCCAACTGCTCCGCAGCCGCAGGAAAACAACAGCGATTTCACCGAAGCAGATGTGGAAGCGTCAAAAGACCTTTCGTATGCTAAGACTTTATTCCAAATAGCTAATAAAATGCAGGCTCGTTCATACAGAGACCCGATTGAACTGTGCCGCAAGGTAATATCGAAATATCCGAATACAAAATACGCACAGGAAGCCCGCGTACTTATGCGTCAGGTCCCGGAACGCTTCCGCGCAAATTACAATATCACCGACGCCGAATTAGGTTTATAATCAAAAATTTTAACTTTTAAACCTTAAGTTTTAAGTTTTTACACGGAGGTAAGAAAAATGTCTGACATACCTGTTTTCAATATTGAAGCAAGCTGTTTACCGGAAGCATGGGAAGCCGCAGTTTTAGCTGTTTGGGACAACGGCCTGGAAATTAAAACACAATACGACAAACCAAACGATCCGCCCAGCAAAGATGCCACTGTTATGATTACAGTAACAGACCCCTTTGCCGAACCTCGCATTCACAAAAATTTCCCCGGCGGCCCAGAAGAGCTCGAATCCTACCGGCAGGAAGTCGTCAGCGGCATCCACGACCATTGGATCGATCCCGTCGCAGGCAAATGGACATACACATACCACGAAAGATTGTTCGCGTATAATCCCGTGGAAGATATCCGCAACCCAAAATCGCCAAAGCCGTTTATCGCTGTAAATCAAATCCAATATATAATCGACAACCTCTCGCAAACTCCATACTCAAGACGCGCCGAAGCAATAACCTGGATGCCGACCGCCGATGTCAAAACAGACGACCCGCCATGCCTCCAGCGTATCTGGTGCAGACTCATTGAAAACCCGGACGGCAGTTTCAGTTTGAATATGAACACACATTGGCGAAGCAGAGACTTATACAAGGCTTGGTTTATGAACGTATACGCTCTGACAGAACTTCAGCGCATCATCGCGGAAAAAATTTCCGCCAACCTCAAAAAAACCGTCCGCGTCGGCCGCTACGTCGACATCACAGATTCGCTGCACATTTACGGCAGTTATTTTAGAGATGCCGCCGCCGAAGTTGAAAAAATGCGCGATGGCGATTACAAAAAACGCGCGTGGGAATCAACGCATCCTGCATTTGCGATGATGACCGCAGAGGCAAAAGAAAAACTCGCCAAAGACCCAGACTGGTACGCAAAAGCAAAAGGGTAAATAAATTTTATATTGAATATTTAAAATTTAAAATTGTTACAAATTGAACCTCCAAAAATATCATTCTATTTTGATGACATTTCTGGAGGTTTTTTTGAAAACAATATTAAATATAAAATCTAAAATATTAAATTCTACTCACGTCCCATAATCTTTCCACTTCCTCCTGTAAAAATAATCTAAAAAAAATCTCTTCCCCGATTTGCACATCGCATTTTCATTTCCTATATTTTTAATGGAGAGCGGAAAAAGAGATTGAGTGCTACCGACCGTCTCAAAACCGCTTTCGCAAAAAGGCTCACTGAAAACTGAAAATGAGTTAAACGCGAAAGAAAATACCAAATGGTCATAAAATGCCCGTGGTATAAGCGGTTGGTATTTAATGCAGGCTCCTATTCTCCTTCTGCTATTTGTGCTCCTGCCTTGTGTTTTAAGCCGAGGCAGGCGAAATTATAAGTTAATATGTGTAAAGGCAGCCTCTAAAAATTGCTTTTGAAGCGAGACCGAGCGAAATTTTCGCTGGCAAGGCAGCAGAGACAAAATCGCCGCAAATGTAGCTGAAAACCTACTTTGAGGACGATTTTGGCTCGATAACGATGGCGGCGTAAATTGCAGCCGGTCGTAGCCAAAAGGAATTTTTAGAGGTTGCCGAAAGGACTAGGGATTTGGCATTCGGATTTTTATTTGTTATCTGTTTAATGTAAATGCTATCGCTAACTAAAAATTGATTTTCTTCTCTCCTCCTTTAACTTGTGCTTCCTGCCTTGGAAACAAGGCAGGCGACTTTAAAAAGCCCTGTCAGGCTTTAGTAAATATGATGTTGTTTTTAATTGACCGCCTCTGGTGAGCAAGCTCGAAAAAAGTGAGTTTGCCCTCCACTGGCGGAAAACCGGGGGCAATTTTAAAATTGCTTTTCGGAACATCAAAAAAATTTGGGGGGTTTTGCTTTTTACATGGGGGTTGGTCTCTGCTCGTAAAGGGGACGCAGAGACCTTTTTTATGCGCTTTGAGCGAAGTGAAAACCCCCGAGTCTTCAGAAATTTTCTTCTTTCAATCCCCTTGCGGGACTCGAAAAGAAAATTTAGAGGGGGGAACTCATTTAAAAATAATTTCAATTCTAAAATCTTAAATTATTTTCGCCTGTGAGTTTATATTTTCATTTCTTCTTAATTCAGCATAGAACACACTTTGCAATAATCAAAAAAAGTAACTCACAGCCTGTGCCGCGCATTCACACCAATTTCTTTCGTCTTTTCATTTGACATACTACATATAGCGATTAATATCACTACAAAACTAAATGTTGTATTTTTTTGCGGTGTAAAAATATCGTGAAATGTCCATATTGCAAGGAGAACAGTGATAAGGTTATCGATTCGCGTTCGAGCGAAGCAGGACGTGTTATTCGCCGCAGACGCCAATGCCTTTCCTGCAAAAGACGCTTCACCACCTATGAAAAGGTCGGCGAAAGTTTTAAATTAAGCGTTATTAAAAAAGACAATTCACGCGTACCATACGACAGGGAAAGAGTAATATCCGGCTTGCAAAAAGCCTGTTACAAAAGACCTGTTTCAGCCGAGCAGATTCAGCAGATTGCCGACAAGATCGAAGAAGATATTTTTAAGCATTCTGACAGGGAAGTTGATTCGAAGTTTATCGGCGAAAGCGCCATGAGGCATTTGCGATCAATGGACAAAGTAGCGTACATCCGATTCGCCAGCGTGTATCGTCATTTCGACGACGCAGGCGATTTGCTTGACGAAGTTACACAGGCCATTGCCCAGCCCGACGACGCAAGTCAGCCAAAATTATTCTGATTAATTTTTTAGGAACACGGAAGTGCAGTTGCAGGTAATAAAAGCTGATGGCAGCAAGGAACCGTATTTACATACGAAGGTTATCGCGACATTTGTGAACGCTTTTGTCGAGCCCGCCGAGAAAAATACTTTTCTCGCTTCGCAGCTCGCGGAATCTGTTACTTATTATTTGTATAACAGTCGTAATTCGGAAACGATTACAAGCAGCGAGATTTTTTCGATTATTAAAGCTGTTTTGAGTTCGACAGGTTTTGATTTTGCCGCACAGGTTATTGCCGAGCATAATCACCGTCGAAACCTGTTACGCTCAAGGATTCAGGTTGTCGCTAAAGCAGGCTCATTAAGGATTGCGGAGCTTGCGAACCAGTCGCAGCCTTGGAATAAATCGAAAATTATAAATAGTTTGATTACAGAACAGAATTTTGACCAGGCCAGTGCACGTACAATTGCCTCGCTCGTGGAGGAAAAGATTCTTGATTCCGGTTTCCATCTTATACCGGCTGATTTTGTGAAGTTTTTGGTTGAATGGCTGATGCAGTCTTTTATGAATGCAGAGCAGCAGAATTCGATAAACAAAACAAGATCAGAAATGAATATTGAAGAAGAAAACGCGGTAACGGATGACCGCTTCAGGCAGCAGCAGAACGGACTTTGCAAAGTCGAAGCATAAAGGTTAAGGATAGAAGAAAAACGAAATCCATTGCCTGCAAGACTTATGCTGCCTGTTTTTTTTCCAAACATTAAAAAAACATCTCAATTTTAACTTGCCAAATCTTATCTTACCACTTATCGTTTAAACAGCATTCAAGGCAGTTAAATAATGACAGCGAAAATCAGAACAGACCGTTTAAACGATCCTGTAATCAAATACGCGGGCAAAAATGTTGTTGCGCTCCCGCAAAAAGATACCGTCGCACAGGCGCTCGCGTTTCTTCGCAACCAAAACATCACAGACGAAATCGTTTATATTTACATCGTAGATGATGACCAGTCCCTCGTCGGCGTTTTACCGCTGCGAAGATTACTCAACAGCGATCACAAAAAGAAACTTGCCGACATTATGATTGAGAACGTGGTTTTCGTTCACAATTATGACTCCGTGCTCGATGCTTGTAATAAATTTCTCGAACATCGTTTCCTCGCGCTGCCGATCGTCGATAAAGAGAAAAAAATCGAAGGCGTCATCGATATTTCACTTTTCACAGACGAAGTAAACGCCTTTGCACGAAAAAGCGAACAGGACAATGTCTTTCAGCTCATCGGTATCCACCTCGCACAGGGCAAACGTCTTTCGCTTATGGGAACTTTTTACGACCGTTTCCCTTGGCTGATATTTAACATCGTAAGCGGCATTATCTGTGCTTTCATCGCAGGCCGATACGAATTGCTCATCAGTCAGGTTACTATTTTGGCTTTGTTCATTACCATCATCCTCGCTCTAGCCGAAAGCGTCAGTATGCAGTCAATGACAATCACATTGCAGGCCCTTTCAGGCAAAAGAATGTATTGGAAGCACATGATGAAAGCCCTTCGACTGGAAATCATTATCGCTTTAGTGCTCGGCATTGGCGGCGGAATCAGCGTCGGCATTATCGCCCTGCTTTGGAAAAAACAATTAATGGCCACTTTAGTCATTGTTTTGAGCATTTTCTTTTCAATGACAAACGCCTGCCTTTTGGGAATTTTGATCCCTGCTCTGATTCGCAAACTCCGCATCGACCCAAAAATTGCAGCCGGCCCGATTGTTTTAGCGGTCTCCGATGTTTTTACTTTGATTTTTTATTTCAGCCTCGCAAGTTGGCTGCTTGCGAAATAATTTTTTTGAAAGGTCAATTATGAAAAAGTTTTTGGTTGTTGTTTTTTGTTTAGCTGCTGTTAATTTTGTTTTTGCCGCGCAAAACCCCTGTGATGTAAAGATCGGTTCGCACAAAGCCGTTACACCCGTCGATAAAAACGATCAGGATTGGTGGCAGCCGCGTCATAAGGCCATTGTCGAACGCGTTAAGCAAGGCAACGTTGATATTATTATGATTGGCGATTCAATCACACATGGTTGGGAAGGTGCAGGCAAACCAGTTTGGGATCAATATTATGCTAATCGAAACGTCGTTAATATGGGATTCAGCGGCGACAAAACCGAACACGTTATCTGGCGGCTCCAAAACGGCGAAATCGAAAACATCAACCCAAAGCTCGCAATTATTATGATTGGCACAAACAACTCCGGCGGCGATTATACATCTGAAGAAATCGCTGACGGCGTTAAAGCCATTGTTTGCCAGGTAAGAACAAAACTCCCGAATACAAAAATTCTTATGCTTGCTATTTTCCCCAGAGGCGATGCCGAACAGCGTAAAGACAAAACTAAAGGTGCTTCATTGAATCCTCAATGGGAAAGAAATGATAAGGCATCAAAACTTTTCGCAAAAGTCGCTGATAATAAGACGATCTTTTATCTGAATATCAACAAAAAATTCTTGAACAAAAAAGGCCAGCTCCCAAGAGATGTAATGCCTGATTTACTCCACCCGAAAGAAAAAGGCTATGCAATCTGGGCAAAAGCAATGGAACCAATGATCGTAAAACTTACAGGCGAAAAGAAAAAGAAATAAATACTTGATAATCAGTAAACAAAAAAGGCCGACACATTCGTCGGCCTTTTTATTTCTACCATTTAAAATTTACCAGATAACTTCGCCTTTTTTATCGCGCCAATACTTGATATTCCAAAGTCTCTTGACGTTGCCCATTCTGATCTTCGTAACAACGACTTTATTCACATCATCGATATACAAACCGACTCTGCTTTTGTTGAATACAAGACTCGTGTAATCGAGTCCGTTCGGCTCGCTAAGTCTTTGAGCAAGCGCAGGCGATTCATTCAGAACATAAAGAATTCTTTCATACATCTGGTTAGACATCATAGCAGCCTGATTAATAACTCGGCTGTCTTGTCGAACTTCCACAAAATCATCGCGAATTATTTCAAGAGTTTTCTTTATAATAGAAATCCTTCTTTCATTTTCGCTCGTGTAAGATGCCGAAAGAGTTTTCTCATCCATTTTCACTTCGCTGTCAAACCGCAGATCCTGGCCTTCGTTATGAAGATGAACCGGCCTTTCGTCAACCGCCATAAAATATTTGCGGGCAACCGTGAAGTTTTCTTCGTCAAAAGCTACCATTGTAACCCAGAATTGAGAGGTGGTTTTCTTTTCACCCCAGCAGGCAACTACGCTTTCGCTTTGACTGGTCAGTTCTTTGTCGTATTTCTTGACCATATCGAGAACTTCAGCGCTTGTGCTCTTATCCACCTGAATCAATCGATACGCTTCAGGCTGCTGGTTGGTATAAGGCGGTTCTTCGAACCAAAGCCTTTCACCAACTTCTTCGATCCCGCATCCTGATAGAAACAAACTAGCAATTGACGTTACAACTGCCGCGAATAAACATCTATGTTTCACAACGAACTCCTTTCAATTAGAACTTCTATATTCTGAATTCTGAGTTCTGTATTCTGGTTTATACTTCTTTAGCGTTGATCCACTTCATCATTTTACGAAGTTTCTTGCCGACCACTTCAAGTTTGCAGCCGTAGTCTTTCTTATACAGTGCGTTGAATTTCTTCATACCGCCCTTGTATTCGTTGACCCATTCTTTCGCAAATTTACCGCTTGTAATTTCAGCAAGTATTTTCTTCATTTCAGCACGAGTCTTATCGGTGATGATTCTCGGCCCGCGTGTCAAATCGCCGTATTCAGCAGTATTTGAAATGCTGTATCTCATATAGCTCATACCGCCCTGATACATCAGGTCAACGATGAGTTTCACTTCGTGCATACATTCGAAATATGCTATTTCAGGCTGATAACCTGCTTTAACCAGTGTATCGAATCCTGCTTTGATAAGCGCTGTCAAACCGCCGCAAAGAACTACCTGTTCGCCGAACAGATCGGTTTCAGTTTCTTCTTTGAAGGTCGTCTGAATGATACCGGCTTTTGCTCCGCCCATACCATTGCCCCAGGCAAGTGCGATTTTCTTTGCTGTGCCTGTTGCATCCTGCTGAACCGCTACGATACAAGGAACGCCGCCGCCCTTTTCATATTCGCTGCGAACCAGATGTCCCGGCCCTTTTGGTGCGATCATAACTACGTTCACATCTTTTGGCGGAACGATGTATTTGAAATGAATATTGAATCCGTGGCAGAAGCCCAATGTCTGACCTGCTACGAGATTCGGTTTGATTTGTGATTCATAAATTCTTCCCTGAAGTTCATCCGGCAGAGTAATGATAATTAATGTTGCGCCTTCCATTGCGTTTTTAATATCGGTTGGCTTGAATCCCCATTTCTGGGCAAGTTTAAAATTCTCTGTGCCTTTCAATTCCGCTACCGCAACTTTTACTCCGCTGTCGCGAAGGTTCAAACTATGAGCATGTCCCTGGCTTCCGAAACCTACTACAGCCACTTTTTTGCCTTTTAATGCTGTAATTGGGGCATCTTTCTGATAATAAATTTTTGCCATTTAAATAACTCCTATAAAAAATTTAGTTAATTTTAGTATGATTTTACCTTTTTTTACACCTAATTACCCACTTTTGCAAGTAAATATTTACCCCCCCTGTCATCCTGAACAAAGTGAAGGATCTCGTTAGCCCCTCGATTTATTCGAGGGGTTCAAACCCTTCAACCGCCCTAAGAATTAAAAACTCAAAATTAAAAATTCGCCCCTTACACTACATCCGGCACGATAGCGCTTAATCTGCCCATCGCTACTGTACCTGTCCGAACCAGGTTTTTAATGCCGTAAGGTTTGCACGATGCTATAAATGCCTCGACTTTTTCTTCGCTGTCCGCAAGTTCAACCATCACGAATTTTTGCCCGATATCGACAACCTTGCCCTTGAACATTTCGACAAGTGCAAGAATTTCGTGCCGTTTCTCTGGCGGTGCGTGAACACACATCAGCATCAAATCGTGCGCGACAACATCTTTGAACGAATAATCCTGAACCTTTACGATCTCGACAATTTTCTCGAGCTGTTTGCGAACCTGCTCAACAACTTTATCATCGCCGATTATAACGATTGTCATTCTGCTCAACTCTGGGTCGTCTGTTCTGCCGACCGCCAGCGAATCTATATTAAATGCCCGCGCCGCGAACATCCCGGCAACATGTGCCAAAACGCCCGGCTTATTCTGAACTAACGCGCTTATTATATGTTTCATATTATCCTCATCTGTAATTTCAAATCTCAAATTTCAAATTCGTTTTACGCCATACTCTCGAAAATATCCAACCCGTCCATTTCGTGCAGGCTCTTACCTGCCGGAACCATCGGCCAAACATTTTCTTCGCGTTCGACTCTGAAATCGAGAACGCAAGGCCCTTTCGTCTTGAGCATTTTATCAATCGCGGTCTTAACATCGTTTTTCTTTTCGACCGTAATACCAACCGCTCCAAACGCTTCCGCGACAGCCGCGAAATTCGGACTCCTAAGCGAGCTTTTAGAATAACGTTTGCCGTAGAACAGTTCCTGCCATTGCCGAACCATTCCCATATAACCGTTATTCATTATGCAAACCTTAACAGGCAATTCATATTGAACCGCCGTGCAAAGTTCGTTCATCGTCATATTAAAACTGCTGTCGCCGTCAATATCGATAACCGTCATATCAGGCTTTGCAACCTGCGCGCCGATCGCCGCAGGCAATCCGAAACCCATCGTTCCAAGTCCGCCAGATGTAATAAAATGCCTCGGCTGCGTATGCTTATAAAATTGTGCAGTCCACATCTGATGCTGACCTACGCCGGTAACGATAATCGCGTTATCTCTCGTCGCTTCCCAAATCTGCTCGATAACATACTGCGGCTTGATATTCGGGCTTTTGTTATCGTATCGCTGTGGAAAACGTTGTTTCCAATCCGCGATTTTCGCAAACCATTCTTTGCGTTCTTTATATTTAACTTCCTTGCCCAGCTCGCTGAGAATATATTTCGCGTCGCCGACAACAGGAATATTAACCGTTATATTTTTGCTTATACTGCTTGGATCGATATCGATATGAATAAACTTGGCCCGCGGAGCAAACGTCTTGATCTTAC
>MHYA01000171.1:0-19847 GCA_001825675.1 Planctomycetes bacterium GWF2_42_9
ATACTTGCTCAGCTACTCCACTGAGCTTCATTTACAAAAGAATATCAAACCTATGTTAGCAGTTCAAGCATTATATTTGTTTTGTCCCAGTTTTTCAGTTTTTCCCCACCCCTGACTTGCTGCACTATCCCCAGAGTGCAGGTCTATTCTGAGGCAATAGCCAAACCTATCCTACCCTCCCCACCACCTCAATCACCTTCTTTTTGTCAAATTCCATTTTTGCCGGTCAAACGCTTCAGTACGGCGAATTGGAGTATCATAGCACCTGTTATCAGCGATATAAGTGTTACCGGAAACGCAGAAAATCCAAATTTATCTGCCAGCGTACCGGCCAAAATCGGTCCCACCACGCCGCATATCCCCACCACCATTTCGTTAATAGCTACATATTTTGCGCTGCGGCTTGGGTGTACCAGCGAGTGAAATACCAATCCGAAGAAAAATGAACCTGAAAACACCCCATAAAAGGCGGTCGAAACGTACAATCCAATCGTCCTCAATGGTACAGTTAATAGTTCTACTCCATTTAGATTCGGCAGCAGTGATATACCAAAACATATTATGCCGATCAATCCGAACCCTGTAAAACAAATGACAGGCAAGGCTCTAAACATCCAAATTTTGCTGCGCACTAAACCCAAACCAACCAATGCTTGAACAACATAGAGCAGTGCTACCATTGATCCAACCTGAGATTTAGGTATTACAAACGATACACCAATAGATGGTAATAAGGCCAACAAAGCATAAGAACCAAGACATCCCACACCTGTAACAATCCATTGCAGCCAAGCCAGATCAGGCATTGTATGATAGTTGATATTGTCCGCATTGCAGGTTAATTGTGAATGGGCTTGCTGTGATGTGTCAGTATGATGATGTTTGGCATGATGCTTCAATAATTGTATGCCAAAGGCTGTCAGCAAACTAATCAGGGCTGTAAAAGCAAAACACCAGCGCCAACCCAATCCTTGATAAATAATCCCTGCGATAAAAGGTCCGCTTGCAAAACCCAAACTCCATGAGAACGTGTAAAAAGCTACAGATCGCACAACGCCTTGATGTTGGTCAGGCTCTACCGCCTTCATAAACACTTGGAAAGGAAGGAAGAACAATCCTGTTGCCACTGCTAAAGCCGCCATTGCAGTATATATTGCCCAAACATTTTCAATAAGCACAAATACCCCGGCTAACGCAGCGAACAGCAAGTTTGCAACAATCATCAGTGCTGCTGCGTTGCGTGAAGTAACAATTCGGGCAAGTACCTGATTGCTCAAGATGTAAATTGCTGCCCATGCAGCGAATACCATCGCCACTTCTGTTCTGCTCTTGCCGGCATCAGCAATACGGTTGCTGCATACAAACATTGTAGCTGCAAGTACAACATCAGCTACAGCTGGAAAAAGATAAATCAAAAACCTAGTCACAACAAATTCCTGTTTTATATTGTTAATTGTTAATCCGTAGAAACTCAAGTCGGTGGTTCGCATCAGGATTGCATATAGAAGGACCGGCCACAAGCATCGCGATGGTACCGGGCATTTGATGGTCGCTAAGCCACTGGCGAACAAACTCGTTCCAGTTCTGCGGGTCGTTAACTAGCTTGACAGGGTGCACACCATAGGAAAAAACGAGCCCCTGGCAGACGTTGGCATTCTGGCTCAAGGCGATAATCCATACCGGAGGGTTAAATCGCGAGATCATTCGTGCGGTAGTGCCTGTCCGAGTGGGCACAAACACTGCTGCACATGGCATGGTTACCAAAGATTGTTCCACCACTGACGCGATTGCTTCCGCCGGTCTCGCCAGATGGTGCTGGCAAGATTGAGTTTCCAGATCGCTATGTCGTATAGGTGGCCTGTGCGATTCCGTAAATGCAGCTATTTTCGCCAACATCCTCACCGCTTCCTCGGGATACTTGCCCATCGCCGATTCCCCTGAGAGCATAACACAGTCGGTACCGTCCAAGATAGCGTTGGCCACATCTGTAGACTCGGCGCGAGTAGGCAAGCGGCTGGAGACCATGGATTCAAGCATTTGTGTGGCTGTGATGACAGGTTTGCCCGCAAGACTTGCCTTGGCTATGAGCTGCTTTTGCAAGACAGCCATTTGTTCAATCGGCACCTCTACGCCCAGATCCCCTCGTGCAATCATGATACCATCGGCAGCTTTGAGAATTTCATCAAAGTGGGTCAATGCATCTGAACGCTCAATCTTGGCGATAATGAAAGGCTGCTTGCCTATGGCCTTGGCGGCACTACGTACAGCTTCAATATCAGCCGCTCTTTCCACAAACGACTGGCTCACTGCGTCAATACCATTTCTGATCGCAAATTCAAGGCAGGCGCGATCATGATCGGTAAACGCGCAAATTCCCAAATTAATTCCAGGAAGATTTAGCCCCTTCTTGGATCGCAACTCGCCGCCGACCGCGACTTTACAGTGAACATCATTACCATTAATATGATTGACGATCAGTTGCACCATACCATCGTTGAGGAAGAGCTGATCACCGGGCTTAACGACCTGAGGAATACGCTCAAAGCTGACAGATACACGCTGTCGACTGCCGACAATATCCTCACTGGTCAGTATGAAGCTCTCTCCAGCATGAAGTTGGATTGGCTCAGGATCAATTTTTCCAATACGCATTTTTGGCCCCGGCAAATCGGCCATGATAGCGACTCGGCAGCCTGTTGCTTTTTCAGCAGCTCGAATACGTTCGATGCGATCAGCATGACTGGCAAAGTCACCGTGTGAAAAGTTCAGCCTCGCGATATTCATGCCAGCACGAATCAAACGTTCGAGCATCTCATAGGACTCAGATGCTGGACCAATGGTAGCAACGATTTTAGTTTTGTGATTTGGAAGTAATGTGTGAGTTACCGCATT
Source organism: Planctomycetes bacterium GWF2_42_9 (assembly GCA_001825675.1). Taxonomy (GTDB): domain Bacteria; phylum Planctomycetota; class Phycisphaerae; order Sedimentisphaerales; family UBA12454; genus UBA12454. The sequence goes on from MHYA01000171.1 coordinate 2,893, forward strand.
ATTCATTACTTTAATTCTCCATGCTTGTCATTACAAGCCAAAACAAGTAAACATGAAAAAGTCAGTTTCCTGCCAACCTTATCCATTCCCTTACTTTAAAATTATAAATGTTTCAATTTGATCTATGTCAACTATGCCGAATTCCCATAGCCTTACTTTTTGCTTTCCCATTATAGATAGAAGATAGTCTATCATGAGTGGTCAGAACATTCAAATCAGATTATGTACGATGAATACATTTTACCCCGCCTTCACAACCGCCTCCATCGCTTTCTGCTGATCCATCTCGACAAAGACTTCGACAATGGCTGCTGAAAAACTTTACATTGTATTATGAAGGACAGAATTCCTGCGTATTGACGAGTATTTATACCTTATTCGTTTAAGGTCTACAAAAAATCTTAGATTTCCATTTGAATTATTCGGTATTTGTTGCTACATTTCAAGTTATTAGGTTTTGGGGTAAAAATATGGATAGACGAGAATTTATTAAGACCTCGGCAATTGTGGCTTCAGCCGCGTTAATTTCAAACAAACTGGCAAATGCCATGTCAGGTGATGAAAATCCCATGAATAAACTAGACAAAAACAATCTGGGCAAAACCGGCCAAAAAATTTCCATTATCGGTTTTGGTGGCATCGTAGTTATGAACGCAGAGCCCGCCGCCGCCGCAAAAGCTGTGGCAGATGCGTACGAAAAAGGCATAAATTATTTTGACGTTGCCCCCTCTTATGGCGACGCTGAAATAAAACTAGGTCCTGCCCTAAAGCCATATCGTGATAAAGTATTTCTCGCCTGCAAAACCGGCAAACGCGACAAGGCGGGTGCAAAACAGGAGCTTGATAATTCACTCAAACATCTCGAAACGGATCATCTCGATTTATATCAGCTTCACGCTTTGACAGATGTTGAAAAAGATGTTAAAGCCGCGATGGCCAAAGATGGTGCTATTCAGGCTTTTCTTGAAGCGAAAAAAGCAGGCATTATTAAATATATTGGGTTTTCTGCACACTCTCCTCAGGCAGCACTTGTAGCGATGAATGAATTTGATTTCGATACGATTATGTACCCGGTTAATTTTTGTACTCACTTTCATAGCAATTTCGAAGATGAAGTCCTTAAAGTCGCTAAAAAGAAAAAAATTGGAATCCTCGCACTAAAAGCGATGGCATTGCAGAAATGGCAAAACGACGAAGTCAAACGCAAGGAGTATGGAAAATGCTGGTATGAGCCGATAGATGAACCGAAATTAGCAAAGCTGGCTTTAAGCTGGACTTTTTCGCAAGGAGTTACCTCCGCTCTGCCTCCAGGCGATGAAAAACTTTTCAGGCTCGCTCTTGAACTTGCCCCTGATTGCAAAAAGCCAACAAAATCAGAACTTGCCGAACTCGAAACAACAGCAAAATCACTCCAGCCGATTCTGCCAAGTTAGGAACGGCCTATAAAATATCAAAAATTTGGTAAATGATTACTGCCAATTGAAGATAGATGTGTTTTTTAAAATATAATTATTTTAAAATTCTATAATATCACTCAAAACCTGCCCATTTTGCCAACTCTACGTTGTTTTCCTTGATAGTAAATGCTTGTATCATTATTTACGGATTTTTCATATAAGATGAATTTAAATATGTTGTCACAAATCGTAAATGAATTATAATAACTAGAACGCTAGCAGCGTTTTAATTAAGCTATGGGATGAAATAGGCTGTTATAAAAACAATAATATTTTGAATTGTCGTAGTATTATTTGAGTTTACATTAACTATCTATTACCCGCTGTAAGTTAAACTTATTTTATAATTAATTCAAAGTTTAAAAAATGCCATTAGTAACATTTTATTTTCAACTACATCAGCCTTATCGGCTGCATCCCGAAAAAGACAGATTTTTCTGGGATAGCAGCAACAAAGAAATATTTGAAAAAGTATCTAAGAAAAATTATCTGCCTGCAACGAGAATGTTTACAAACTTAATAGCAGATAATCCAGGCTTCAAAATAACTTTAAGTATGTCAGGGACATTTCTTGAACAGGCAGAGAAATATGAGCCTGAAGTGATAAAATGCTTAAAAGAATTACACGAGGCTGGTAAAGAAAGAAACCAGGTTGAACTCCTGCAGGAAACATACTATCACTCACTTGTCAGTTTATTCGATGACTCTGAAAGATTTGAATTCAGGGAACAGGTCACATTGCATAAAAAAAAGATGGAAGAAATTTTTGGGATAGCCCCACGTTCATTCCGCAATACAGAATTGATGTTTAATAATGATATCGCAGATGTTGTTGCTGATATGGGATATAAGGCAATGCTTTGTGAGAAGAGAGACGATATGTACGGCCTAAAAGATGGGAAGTTTATCTCTCCCAATGCAATTTTCAGGGCTAAAGGTACAAATCTAATTGTTATTCCAAGAAACAGGGAATTGAGTGATGATGTCGCATACAGGTTCCCGCATACACCGATATCAGCGGAACATTATGCCTGGAGCATTGCTCAAATAGATGGTGAAGCAGTTCTGCTTGGATACGATTACGAGCATCTTGGTGAGCATATATGGGAAGATAAAGGTATATTTGAATTTTGGAAATCATTGCCAAAGACGCTCTCAAAACACAAGAGTATAAAATTAGTTAATCCAAGCGAGATTGCAGAATTGTTCAATGAAGTTGATTGCCCAGTTGCCGATATACATGGCTTATCCACTTCTTCCTGGGCAGATGCAAAAAAAGATACCTTCGGCTGGTTAGGGAATAGAACACAACAGGAACTTTTTTCCCGCATTAAAGATCTACAGAAAAAAACAAAAAGGACAGGCGGCGAATTATTAACAAATTGGCGGCATCTTACAACCTCTGACCAGTTATATTTTCTTCATGAAGGTAATGGATCGGATCATTCGGTACATGCATATTTCAGTCCTTACGGCTCAATAGGTGAAGCATCCAGGGTTCTCACAGACAAAATCTGGGCATTGGAAAAATCAGCAGATAGTTTCATCACATTAAAAAAAACAGCGAAAGTACCTGTTATAATAATTAGCCCTGAAACAGATAGGCTTCCAACAGAAGGTATGGGAGATTTCGCAAAATATGTTTCAGGCAAGAGCGGCGGAATGGGCGAGGTAGTCGCAGCCCTGTGCAGGGGTCTTTCTGAAAAAGGAATACTGACTTACATTATTACTCTTAATTTAAAAAGAACATTTATGGAAAAGTCAGGAATAAGCAGGGATGAATTTATATATAAATCTTATCATCTGCCCAACGATAATATTAAAACTGTAGATTCAGCCTTATTCGAAAATTACATGAGCGCCTATGATGGAGACCCGAGGGTGACTGCGTCGGAATTCCAAACAACGATCAGGCATTCCATGATAAGAGAAATAATTTCAAAAAATGAGGGAAGGGGAATTCTCCATACTCATGACTGGATGGCTGGAGGAATTATAACCGCCTATGCCAAAATGAGAAAAATACCTTTGCTGCACACAGTTCATAATTCACATACCGGCCATATACCCACAGATATGTTTTACGGTGTAAATCTTGACGAACTTAGAAACGACATATATTTTTCAAATGACCAGGGAAGTCAATGCATCGATTGCCAGGCAACCGCGATTAAAAGCGCTACACTGGTTAACTATGTTGGGAAGAAATTTCTTGAGGAAACAACACAAGATTATTTTTTGGATAGGCATGTAATTCCATGGAGTGTACGGCAGGAAACTAAAGCAAAGCTTCAGTATAATAGGATTCTGGCAATACCTAACGGAATATCGCCTGTAATGTATTCAGAAAATCAGCTTGAAAATCCTGATATCGACAAACCAGGACTGGCCAAAAAATTTAATGTTCATGATAATATCATAGAAGCTAAAAGACTTAATTTAATCAAGTTTCAAAAGAAAACAGGCTTAAAGGTTGATCCAGATGCAATACTCTTATATTGGCCATCTCGGCTTGACCAGATGCAAAAAGGAATAGAACTTCTTGAGGATATCGCATTAAAATTTGTGATAGAACATCATGATGTTCAAATAGCGGTAATCGGTAATCCTGTAGGTTCTGACAAGACACATGCAGATATACTCGGAAGGATAGCTTGTGCTTCCCAGGGAAAAATAATCTACCAACCATTTGAAAATGATCTAAGTATCCTTGGATATGCTGCAGCAAGCGATGTTTTTGGGGCTTCACTGTATGAACCTTTTGGACAGATAGATGCCATTGGAAATCTGTTTGGTGCAACGACAACAAACCGCAATACCGGAGGATTTCATGACAAGATTGTGCCTTTACAGCTTAAAGGGTTGGGTGCCCAAAAAGATTCAGGCAATGGTGTTCTTTTTGAAAATTATGATTCAGGTGGATTATGGTGGGGACTTCATACCGCTGTTGAAAATCATAGATATTTCAGGAAAAAACCAAAAGATTGGGAAAAACAGGCAAAAAGAATAATGAAGGAAGCTCGTGATAAATGGGGACTTAATAGGATGGTCGATGCATATCTATCCGCATATGAGAAAATGCTGGGGTATTCACTGGTTTAATATTGTTGGAACTTTTTTTCAAAGCTAAATATTAGATACAGCAAATGCACTACTATCCGTTTTTAGCATAAAGAATTGTTAAAACCAGACTAAGGCATTTCAGATTATCCCACTCTCACAACCGCTTCCATTGCTTTCTACTGATCTGATTCTGCGCATACCTCTGTAATCACCGGCGACTTAGCCCCAGAATTATTTATGATTTTGTTTTAGTTGACAGCCAGTTAAGCCCTGCCCAAAAGAGCATTTCATGGCCACCTTCAAAAATAGTGATTCTCGCTTTTCCGGATCTCCGGCGAAACAATACTTTGTTATCGCCATAAAGCGGGTCCGTGATATTGCAGATTAAATCCGGCGGAACTTTTTCTTTTTCGACAAAATATTTTATTTGATCCTGTGATATCTTATCTTCTTCCGCTGCAAGCAGATTGAAAGCATTGAATGAATGACTTATATACACAGAGCCTGTATGGCCATCGTGGATACCAGCATTAATATCGATAAAATTATTTTTTGCATTTTCCAGATATGTAACCGGAGACCTTTTCTTGCATTGATCTTCCGCTTCAGAGCCCGCGATAGGTTCACCGCCGCAGGAATCAGCGACTTGACTGTGATACTTTTGACCATTTTTTCTGCATTCAAAATACCACGCCTTTAAATCCGATATAGGCACCCATGCGGAAATCGCAGCCCATATTTGAGGACACCTGCCGGCCATCAACAAAGCCGTGTATCCTCCCCCGGAAACGCCTGCCAGATAGATACGCGATATATCAATGTCAGTACAGTTTTTGGCATATTCGACAGCACTGATGATATCCTGGACGACCAGTTCAGAACCTGTTGCCTGTGGCGTTTCGCAGGGGCCTCTGAAATTGGGATGGATAAACGCCCAGTTCTTTTCAATGCACCAGTGTGCATAAGGAGATCCAAAGCCGCTTTGATTATAATCGCCTGCCCATGTATGCAACCCTACTAATAGCGGTTTGCAGTTTTTACCGACAGGACAATAAAACATCGCAGGCTGCAGTGTATTATCGGCAGAACTAAGATATTCTATTTTCTTAACACCCTGTGGCCATTGCGTATAATTCGGCGAAACATCCGAAGTTTTTGCGGCGTAAATATTATCATTTTTTATCATTCATAAATTCCTGTTTACCAATTTTATACAGCGAACCAGCTCCAAATCGGCCGGGTTTTCAATAAAAATAAATTCATCGCTGCGAAAATCTGGTGCCGCTGTATTTAGTATCAAAACATCTAATATATTCCGTATTAACCGCCGCAGAACAATCAGTTCGTGTCAGCATCATCATATTATTCATCTTACCAATTATTTAAAATAAAAAAACTTACTACACAGTTCTTTATACTAAATCATAAACATTTTTTTATAAAGCACTTATGGTTTTTAATCCACCCTAATAAGTCTTTAACACTTGAGTAAATTGGATACAAATCAGTCTTGACAAGCCATTATCCATAATGATATAATGACAAAAGTAAGGATAAACATATAAGTAATTTTAACCGTAAATGCTTTATTGTCAACTTTTTTGGAGGATTAGAGAATGAAGAAGTGTATTTTAGTAAGTTTGTGTCTATTCGCATTCAGTGCAGGTATGGCCGAAGCTGTACTGACGGATAATTTTTCAGGAGATCTAAGCCAATGGAATGTATCTTCTGACAGCACAAACGCACAGATAAATGTTAATTCCGGCAATCTCAATTTCACCTACGCCACAAGCAGCACAAGTTACATCAGCTCAAGCGTAGTCAGCAAGCAGTCAGTTGATGTTTCCGCATCGGACACAATAACCCTCACAGCACAATTCATGTGCCCCGCAGCAAATACAAGCAACTGGTGGGCAAAAACTTATTCATATTTCACACTCACTCCCAACAGCAACGGCTCTGCAGGTAACAGTATCCAATTCGTTACCAATATGGAAGATTATGCCGATGGAGTATATGATATGACTTTTGGCGTACAAAATTCAGCGGGCACAGGCTGGGTCAAATCTTATGATGATGAAATAGGCTCATGGGACATTGCAAACGGCAAACAATATGAAATTCAAATGGGAATTAACAGGGGCACAAACACAGCGTTCTTAAGCCTGTACAACCTCACAGATTCCGTTTCAGTCGGTTCGACATCTTTCGTCTATAGCGGCTTCACCGAAAGCAACTCATATTATGCGATGATGAAAGGCCAGATTAAAACAACTGACGCAACAAAGAGCGTAGCTACAGGCTTCAATGTTGATTCGATAACAGTAATTCCAGAGCCGACGACAATCACATTATTGAGCATCAGTTCATTAATGTTGGTATTGAAAAGAAGAAAATAATATACAAAAGGCGCAAATTAAAATCCCCGTCATAGCTAAATGTCGGGGATTTTTTTGCTTCTTAAATGCAATAGTTACTTACTACTGCGTCCATAATACCTGCACATTTCATCAAACAGCATTTGCAATTCATTCGCAGGTGGTACAACATCGAGTAGAATTGCCAGGCCTTCAGGTTTAATCGCTTTACACAAATGCATAACTTCGTTCGGTGAAGCAAAAATCAGGAGAGAACGTCTGGCCGATTGAATCTTTCTAAATATATCAATATAAGGCATTACAGAAGGAGTACCCGCACCTGGGGTGAATTGAATCGCCCGTATTTCAGGTATTTCCAGCAGCGCATCAATGCCGCCACATCGGTGGGCCGTCTATATGGAATATCGCCCTGCCAATTTTTGATGCTTCACGAGCAACACTAGGAAGGATCACCTTTTTAAAATCTTCAGGACTTAACATATATCCAACATCTGCCGCCACTATAGCAAACGGCTCATTCGACCAAATCCTCATCCATGTAGTCAAACCAGTGCCTTGTCGAATTGAAGTATCATAAAGCATTTTTAGTGTCTTCTGCCAGCAGGGATATAACGCATCAATACTTTGGCTAATTTTTTGAGGACGGTCAATAATATCTATGCAAAACTCGCTCGTACCGCGAAGATTTAAAACCACATCAGCAGATGCTTCATACGCCGGCGTACAAAGCAAATAACGCCCTGCGGCATCTGCTGCTACACGCTCGGCAAGTCCACACATTATTCGCCACCATTTATCATTGTCATCGATCGACCATGCCGTCGCATTACTCCAATCGTTAGAAATCGACGGAGTAAACCATGTGGTATCAGATTCAAAATGAAATTGCGAGCCAATTAGAGTACCAAGTGCTGTCGGACCAAAATCTATACGTATATTCGGAATCGAATCGCCAATCCAATTCATCCGCAGCATATCTTCCTTTTTAGTATTAAACCATAAATCAGAATCCGTAAGTATGTCAAGCCGGCGACCAGCAGGTTTGCCAGCGCCAGGATTGGTCGGAGCTGCGATAAACAATGGACGGTCAATAACCTCACAATTCCACCATGCTTCAAAACGCCGAGCTATAAGAGGAAACTGCGGGCATAGTTCCAATGGTGCTTCCGCAATTTTATGCAGAGTATCTGACCAGAGTTTTAAATCGTCCTTATTGATGCACATTAAATTTTAACACTTTTGAAGTTCTTTAAATATTTTTTGTTAAACTGAAGCATTTCACTTGTCATTTTTCTGATTGTTTTAAGATCAAGAACTGCCGCGACAAGAGGGTCATAAGCTACTGAATGAAATACCATTTCAGCATCGCCTGTCAAAGCCGCTTCAACTGCCATCTTTTCACTCGATGCATTCAACGAATTTAAAATCGCAAGCTGCGGAGGAAGTTGGCCGACACTAATTGGAGAAAATCCATTGTTATTCACAAACACCGGCACTTCTACACAAACATCTTCCGGCAGATTCGTAATCAAACCTTTATTCAGGACGTTGCCATTAAATTGATAAGTCTGTCCTGTAATAAAAGCATTGATTATATACGCTGCGTATTCGTTACCTCTTTCGAGCGGATATTTGTCATCTTTCAAAAATTTCTGAACTTGTTTCTTCCAGGTTTTTTCAGCATTCAAATAATGCTTTAAAATATACGCGTATTTACCCGGATTCCAGCCTGTCCCACCGTGGCAATATTGTTTTATCAACTGCGGTTTCTTTCTGTACCACCAGTTATATTCGCTGTTGTGGCCGCTGGATTCAGTAACATAATATCCGAGATGCTTAAACATATCGTTGCGAATAATTTCTTCATTCCATATTTTAGGATTTTGCAGAGCTTTCCGCAAGAGAGGATAAGCGTCTTTGGCTTTCCATTTTAAATCCAGATACCACGCCTGATGATTAATGCCTGCGCACAAATAGGTCATATCTTTTGCTTGTGCTCCAATCCATCTTGCTAGCATTTCAACTGTTAGCTGAACACTATGGCAAAGACCTGTAACTTTAATGTGGCTTGTACGCTGCATCGCCATACATAACATTGCCATAGGATTTGTATAATTGAGCATAATGGCGTTCGGGCATACTTGCTCAATATCTTTGCATATATCCAGCATAACGGGAATCGTTCGCAAAGCTCTAAATATTCCGGCCACTCCACGGGTATCGCCAACATTAATATCAATGCCGTATTTTTTAGGGATTTCAATGTCATGACGCCATATATTAGTCCCACCATTTAGAATTGTACAAAGAACCGCGTCAGCACCTTTCAAAGCCTCACGCCGATCCATCGTTACCATTACACTCGCGTTTGCACCGGTTCGTTCGATAAGTTTTTGAACAATGTTCTTCGCCCATTCCAATCGCTGTTTGTCTATATCCATTAAAACGATTGTTGAGTCTTTTAGAGAATCAAACGTAAGAATATCCCGCACCAAAGCACGAGTAAACTGCAAACTGCCCGCTCCAATAAACACAATACGTGCCATTTACTATTCCATGAAAATTAAAATTGCGAAATGATTTTATTTATTCATTATGTTCAACATGACCATCGTCGCCACTATCGCGTTTCATAGTCGATAGTGTCTTGTACATATTAATTAAATCCCTGAATCCCCCTATCGCAAACCAGACGGTGATAATAGTGCCAAGGGTAAAATATATCCAAATTTTAGCACGCCAGAAATTTGGCCAGAATCCATCCGGAAGACCGACTGTAAATTTCAAAAGCGTAACGGTAGCAAAAAGCAGGAACCAGCCGAACGACCAGGCAAGAAGTGAATAATACACAACCTTATCGAATTTGCTGAATTCCGAACCGATTCCGATTGCCCTTAATCCGTAAACAGGAACAGATTCTTTCTTAACATCCGTCGAAGCTGGTTTATCCCTGTGCAGCATTTTATCAAGGTCAAATTCCTTTTTATATGTAATGATTGAAACCAATATATAAGCGGAAAGAGAGCTAGCCATATTAATCATATATATCCATTGGCCGTTCATTGGGAATTTTTTCCCGCCTGAAATCGAAGGCCATATCTGATCACACACTATTCCGGCCGTTCCAATTACAGCGCCGACAATCATTGCGGCCCATGCACCGCTAGTAGTACCTTTCTTCCAATACAATCCGCCGATGATCACGGCTCCAGCACCGCCGAGAAAAATTGACGCAGACAAAGCCGCATACATTAATAAATACTGTGTTTGCCGGAATAAAAGGCTATAGAAGAAAACGAATATAGCAACGCCAAATACTGCCAATTTTAATATGAACATATGCTGCTTTGGTGTTAAAGGATTTTTCCTTAACGGCATTACAACGTCCTGGATGAAAATGCTCGCCCAGCTATGAATGATAGTATCATGGTTTGCGATAAACGCCAGCAGCATAACAGTCAAAAAAATACCCAATAGCCCTGCCGGCAGAGTAAAGCCGATAACCGTTGGAACAGTCATCTGACTACGAACCTGCTCATTGCTAATAGACGCCAAAGCAGTTTTAGCCTGTTGGGCGATTGAAGAGTATTCGCTATTGTGCATTATTACATAGGCAGTCAACGGTATTAAAAGCCAAAGTAAATACAACGTCAACACACGCCAGCGTCCGAGTGTCATTCCCATTTTGGCTTCATGGGCGCTCTTGGCGGAAGTGTTATACGCCTGCGCCTGTTGCCAACTCATATGGTTATATAATGAATGAAAAATTCCAATCAATATAAACCAAATATTAAAATCCTTGACCTGACTTGTCTGAAAAGGATTGAAAAAAGACTGATCAACGGGTCTGTCCATCAATGTCCGAACAACAGAAGACCAATCAAATTTAAACATAAAAAATATAATGATAATTACAAATGCTATATTGCAGAACATTCCCTGGAAAAAATCTGTCACCATTACTGTGATTTGACCGCCAAGGAAAATAAAAACCACCGAAATAGCAAGTAAAGCCGCCATTATCAAAATATATGTTTCAAACGAGAAACCTGCGATATTCAAATATTGAGGAATGTTGCAATAATGTACAAAAAATCTGGCGCCAACCGCAGGGAAAATCCCAAAATTTATCAACCCAGATACAAATGCAATAATGCCCGTAAACACTCGGAAATTTTTGCTGTATCGCATTTCAAAAAACTGGGCTAATGTTAACGCCCTTGTTTCCCGGAATCTGTAAATAATCCATCCCGACAGGACAATAATGGTTGAAATCGGCAACGTCATCAAACCCCACCATTCAATGCAGAAACCGGCGTTATAGTACATTTCAAACGCGCCGATTACATTGAATACTCCTATTGCCGCCATCCCCCCAGATACTGAAATAAGATATCTGCCCGCAGTTCTATTTGCAGAAAGAAAATCAGCAATGCTTCTATTATATTTGCGGGAATGAATCGCAGCGGCGACCACAATAAAGAATATGAATACAACGATCGCCAAATCCAAAAATGTTAGGTTCATAAATGCTCTTATATGATATTAAAAAAGGTCTTAGTGTGTGTCAAAATATTTGTATATTATTTGATGCTGGGCAGCACTGATAGTACTGTCCCGTTTTGAATTGACGCCATCCCAGGCATCAAGCCATTGAAAAATAGTTTTGGTTGAATTCGAGGTCGTAAGTTTTTCATTTCCGTTAATGAATTTTACAGAACCATCTGAAAAACCAACATTCAATCCCATCTTATTATGAGCTTCAATCGCATAAGGATAATTTAAAAATATATCCGCTGTTACGGCCATACTCTTTAGATTCTTCCATTCTGTCGCACTGGTCTGCCAGCCTCTCAAATTAAAACACGATGAACGGGGATATTCTTTTCCGGAAGAATCTTTTACCCAGCCGGACGCTTTATCAAACAGATAATTCGCAGGCCATTTCTTCATATCCCTGCCGGCACATAAATAAAATTTCGGATCACTTCCCAGATAAGAGTATTTTATCAACAACCCAAGCCCCATCGGAATATAAGGATCACCCGATTTAAGCTGATAGGCCATTGCATAAGTTCCCCAACTCTTCGACCAATCCTGTGCCTCCAATAAATATGGATAATTGTTGTTATTTGCGATTGCATACGAATTCATACCAATAACGATTTGTTTGATCGTTGACATACAAACAATTTTTTTCGCATTTGATTTAGCTTTGTTCAGACTCGGCATTAATACTGCAAGCAATACAGCTATAATGCTAATAACTACGAGCAATTCGACCAAAGTAAACGCTGATCTACGGTTATGAAATGTTTTTGTATTCGAGTTCATCACTAACTCCAAAAAATTATCTTCCCAATAATTACTTATAATGTTATCAATATTTTTTACTATATGCAATAGAAAAATTAGCTTTTTTAAGTTTTTTAGCTCACAAGACCTTGTTTAAAGACTTCACATATCGCCTGTACAAAGAAAATTGTCCCTAAATCGCGTATATAGATTAAAGAATCATCGCTATTTTTGGGTTTTACTCCGAAGCTGCTTACCGAAGGAAACGGGAATGACTGATTGGGCATTATTATTTTTTCAATAATCCCACCCTTAAGATTGGAATCTTTAGGTGTCTTCATTTGCATTTTCAAACAAAAATCGATACCTTTTTTAATTGGCTCCAGCCAATGCTGGTTTTGCGTTTGTGCCCACATTCGGCACCAGAACTTTACCGCACAAGCTGACCCACTTGTCGCATGTCCAAAGCTGTTTGTGTTGAAATCAAGATATGTCGGCCTGATAATTCCGCCATCAGTTCTTTGCGCTTTGACATACCACATCGCCGCACGTTCTGCCGTCTGCAAATATCTTTCGTCTTTGCTGTCCAAATAAGCATCCAGAAACGGCAACCCCCACCAATAAGCGTGTCGAGGATGAATTTTACCTGTTCGTACGTCATTAGGTTCGTACTTAACCCAATTGCCCGCAGGGTTTTCATCTTTGATAAGTCGTGCGAGTACTTTATAAAAAATCTCTACTAAACGATCGTTTTTACAAATTCTTCCTACCTTCAAAAATATTGCGTCATCAGCTAATGGTCTGCCGAGCTCATCGCCGCGATACGCAGATGGCACAACCTCGCCATTTTTATATAAATCAATAAATAATGATTTATCTTCACGCCACATCTTTTTGACAATCCAATTACATACATCCTCGGCTGCCTGCAAATACGAATTATCTCCGCTATACTGTGAAAAATCTATCAACGCGGAAAGTGATTCTATTATCGCAGAAGTATTCAAAAAGCCTTGCGAACCTTCATACGCGTAAATTAAACCATAATCATCGCTGCTCTTGTCAGTATTACGATTTCGCATAATGAAATCCACGCCGGCTTTCGCGGAGGTAATAAGTTTTTCATCTTTGAGAATTTTGTATGCTTCAAGCAATGCTACCACAGCCTGGCCGGTATGCCATATTGGGCAAAAATCAGACCACATTTTATAAGCAGGTAAGTACTCGCCTTTCAACGCGCCGCGGTAATCATCATATTTAAACAGCGAAGCAACATTATCGCCTTCATCTGCTATTTTTTTATGTTTGATCTGCGCAATATCAGACAACCAATCACAAGCCATTTGCATAGGCTCAATTAAATCATTTTTTTGAAAAACATCTGTCATTACAAATCCATTTAATTAGAACAGTGAACTTTTTTTGTTTCAGATACAAAAGCTATCTGCTCATCTTCGCCAGAATTTTGAGGGTAGCCGTGTTCTGGCAATCCTGTTACAAGCTTTTCGACATTTACATATTTACCGCTTGCGATTGATTCATTTGCAGCGATGCCAACCAATATTGAGTATGCGCCTTGTACATAGTTCGCCGCTCGTTTAAGCGAATCGGCCGCGGGATTTCCAAAAATATCGTTGAGCATAACCGAATCACCGCCTCCATGACCGCCTGTTCCAACATGAGGTTCAATTGAATAAGGCGTTTGAAAATGCGGAAAAACTTTGATGCTTGTTCCTTCCGGCTTTAACGCCCCCTGCACAGTTCCGTCGCCATTTATATAGCTTGTTTCCTGGCATATATGTTCGAGTCTGCCTTTGGTTCCGTTGAATTCAATTTTATAACCTTCATACGGAGCAAATGAATTCAAGGTATAAGTCAATTCTGCACCGCTTTTATATTGCACCTGAACGCTAATTGTATCTTCGATATCTATGCTGTCGCTGAAAACACATTTATCACGGATATAGCCATCTTCGCGTTCGTGATTATAGTACAATTCTTTTATCTGCTGACTTTTTTGTATATCCATATAAAAATTGCATTGTGATTTTAAGCTGCAATCCAAACATCTCTCGGCGTGATTTTTAAGGCCGTAACGATTAGCCTGCTCTGCATTATAAAACGCTCTTTTGCCCTGCGCACCAACTTCAACAGGAATGTCGCCAAGCCACCAGTTGACAAGGTCAAAATGATGCGTTGCTTTATGCACAAGAAGCCCGCCGGAGTTTTCTTTGTTTCTATGCCACCTGCGGTAATAATCCGCGCCGTGGCTTGTATCCAGATTCCACTGAAAATTGATAGACAATATTTTGCCGATAATTCCTTTCATCAGCAATTCTTTGATTTGCGATCTTACAGGTGAATACCGATAATTAAATGTAACCCTGACATTTTTGCCTGTTTTTTTTACTGCATTGATTATTCTTTGACACTTCTTTGCATCAATAGTCATCGGCTTTTCAGTAATTACATCACAGCCATGTTCAAGAGCACGTACAATATAGTCATCGTGCGAACAATCACGAGTACAGACAATTACCGTATCAGCTTTATTCTCACAAAGCATCTTATCAAAATCATTTGAATGATATGCCTTTAAATCGGATATAAGACGGCCTGCTTTTTGCCGTGTCAGTTCAAGCCGACCTTTATTAATATCGCATACCGCGGCCAATTTGGACGTATTCGCAAAATCTTTGGCCAGAGCCTCCCAGTACATCATTGCTCTGCCGCCAACACCAACTAAAACATATTTTTTCATCTATCAACCACAAAAACATTTAAAAAAAGGGAGCAATACCTTTTGCTCCCTGTCATTCGCTGCATTACATAGTTTAATATTGGAGCCAGTTATTCGCGAGAACTGACCAATCAGCAAAATCAAAATTCCCGTCCTTGTTGAGATCGTAAATCTCATTATTGCTGTCTTCTAACCAACCTTGGGCAAGAACCGCGTAATCACTGAAGTTCACATACGGCTTCTGATCCAGCTCACCCGGCAGAAGAAGCTGCTGGACTTCACCGCCGTTCGTCCAGGCGATGTAATCAGTATCAATTATACCGCTGCAGCTATCGCGTTTGATGTCGCCGAATAAAATAGCCTGTTCAAACACAGAACCCCAGCCAATCCAATTAGTAATCACAGGCGTAGGATTATCATTCAAATATACATCGCAAATTTTTGTATTTTTATTTTCGTCGGTTTTCAATACCATCTTGAACTTGTTGAACGCAGGTTCGAAGTTGAATGTCTCAAAATAATCACAGAACCATGAGCTTGTGCCTGTTGTAGTTAATGCCTTGCCCTGATAGAACAATGTTACATAGTATGAATTGGAGGCAAGACTTGAATCTATCGTGGTGCTGTAATATTGAGTCCAGGTAATCCCATCATTCGATAATCTTACTCGAATATCTGTGCTCGTAATATAAAGCTGTACCCAATAATCAGTGTCCGCTGACAGTTTACCGAAATCAGAATCCAAGTTCTTAAGCGTTGTTTCAGCATTATTTATGCTTCTAATAAAGTCGTGAGACCCCTGACCGCTCCAACCTGCAAACTGATAGCGATAACCATTCATATTAGATAAATTCAACGGTGCCGGCGAAACATACAATCCACCGTAACACCTGGCATTTGTATTACTCGAAGGGTATCTGAACTTCATCACGAAATACGTAACATTTGTATAGCCGCTCTTTGCATAAGCTGTGTTGCTGGTTACGCCGATTTTACTGTAACCGGCGGTTCCCATATTAGTTCCCTTTATTTCAACAGAACCATTATTTAAAGCTGCTGATAACGTTTCAGATGCAACATAAGTTTTGCTTACTGTCCACAGACTTGCATTTGGATTCGAACCATTTGTTCTGACAAAATCATCTTCCGCGATAGGATTATGAGATTTGATTTTTACAGAAGCATCGAGACCCTGATCTGAATTTCCGGAGAATTTCAAATAATTACTGTAACCATCGGTTGAACCTTGTCCGTACAGAACCGTGAATTGATTCTGGTTCAAGCCTGCGAATACGGACATTCCGCCCGCATACGTTGAACCATTTGTTGCCCTGAATTTAGTTCTGGTCTCAACAGTTGATATGGCTTTTGCAGGATTCCATACATCCGATGGGCCTGCCAATTTCCACCTGCTTAAAGTTGAACCTGTCTGTGATTCCATAGTATAGACTTTGCCGTCCGAACCGCTTGAAACAACAGGCACAACATTAGCATCATTTGCATCGGTGCTTGTCCATTGAGGCGAAGCTACACCAGGCACAACAGAACCATCGAAAGAATTGAACATCGGTTTTGTCCTTGGTGAATCAGATTTACCAATCGCTTTCGCGATTTGAATATATTGATTCAACTGATCAGGATATTTTGGGGTTCCGCCGCTGCCGATACTCCATACATCAGAACCGATGCTGTCGCTTGTCGAATAGCCGATACAATCTCTTTGTGAGGAATACCAGCAATACCAATACAGACCTGTAACATTCAAATACGCATACGCAGGATCTTCGAACATTTCATAGTACCACATAATCTGTTGCGAAGTCGGCATAACTCGATAAGGAGATGATTCACCAGGATCATACCCATAAGATTGGCCTATTACCTCCATCGGTTTGACCCAACCGTTATTGCGGAAATACGCCAACCTGCCTGCAAGAGTCGATTTAAATGTCGATGCAGTATAACTTGCCGTTTCGGTAAAAGGTGCCCATGTTGTTCGTAATATATCAACATTTGATGGCT
>MHYA01000171.1:19866-30212 GCA_001825675.1 Planctomycetes bacterium GWF2_42_9
AAATGTCGAATTTCTATCGAAATCGCAAACTACTTTCGCATCGGGAAAATAAGTTTTCAATAACCCCAATGCATAGTTAAGATCAGCATCATTATAATCATTTCTGAACGGTTCATCTGGCCCGACTACATACTTCAATCCAGCCAAACGGTCGCCTGCCGCGAAACGATCATGCAGCCATGATATTTTACTTTCCCACTGGTCTTTCGATGTTGTCCCGAATAAATTGTGGAAATGTAACTCGACAGGCACGCCATTTTTGCGAACAGCAATATCATATAATCTTTCATAATCCATGTACCAACTATCTGTATCAATTCGGCTGATTACAAATACAGGCACAAAACTACAAACGTAGTTCACATCCGCATCATCACGGGAATCTTGATTATAAAATCCCATTGTCTGCAATCTTTGAGCTGAATTCGGAGTCAATGTCGTATAACACATTGCATCACATGCGAAAAATAAACCGCATAAAACTATAATCTTTACTGAAAGATTACTCATATCATTCCTCCATTGTATAAAATGATAATCCAATTAATTTACACCCCTACAGCTGATCGTTAAAATACGACTATACAGAGTTGCATTGTGCAGCAGCAGTTCTACTTCGTGCTAAAAATTTATTCTAATGTTAACTAATTACAGTCCAACTTTACGCGTTTCTTCAAATAAGAAAAACGAAATTGTTTACTTCCTGTAAGCTACTGCAGTAACCACCGGTAAAATTTAAGCAGAGTCTCTAATTACGATCTCTACTGGAATTTTTATATCAATTGGTTCTATATTTTGACCTGATTCGAGTTTATCTAGTTGTTTTAATAATAGTTCTGCTGCGGTTGAACCCATTTTTTTGACATCAATCTTCGCTGTTGTAAGATGCGGCATAACCATCACGGCTGATGGTTCATCGCCAAATCCCGTTACAGCAATATCATCGGGAACATTAATTCCGCGTCTGTTTAATTCCTGAATTACACCAATCGCTGTAGTATCAACCATACAAACTATCGCATCATATTTGACTTTGCTTGTAACAACTTTACTTGCACAGAGTTTGCCGTTTTCTATATATGTTTGTCTTGATTTAAAAATGCATTCAGGATCAAAACCAAGATAAGATTCTTGCATAGCCTCAATAAAACCTTTTTCACGGTCTATAATCGAGCTAAGAGTTCCTGGCTCACGTATTAAAGCTATTTTAGTACGACCTTTGGATATGAGATAATTTACAATTTTTTTCATCCCATTAACGTTGTCGGATTGAACAAGGCTAACTTTGAAATCAGGTAGATCAACCAACCTATCTACAGCTACAATCGCCGGAATAGATTTTTGAATAGTTCTGGAATATGCTTCATTTGGACCAGTACTGGGGCATATCCATATAAGACCATCAATCCCATGTTTAACAAGTTCGCGTATTTTGGAAATCTCAACCTGAGTATCTTCTCGATTATTTGCAAGAATCACATGAAATTCATTATGATGCGCAACATCTTCTATCGCTTCCAATAGAGGAGAGAAAAAAGTTCCTGGCCCCCATGGCAACACAAAACCAATCCTGCGATATTTAATAACCTTAGATTCAGTTTGAGTATTTAATGAATGCGGCCTGACAAATGTTCCTCGTCCGCGTTCTCTTACAAGTAAGCCTTGCTGAACTAAAATATTCAAAGCCTGCCGTACAACCGGTTGAGATACACCGAATTCATTTATTAATTCTACCTCACTCGGCAAACGGCTATTTACTTTAAAATAACCATCTTTTATTCGACTTTGTATATTTTGTGCCACCTGGTGGTACAACGGCAAAGGACTAGAGTGATTTATCATTTTAGTTATCTTCTTGTCATCAGTTTCTATCATTTCACGCTACCCTACTATTGACATTATCTTCTAAATTACACATTAATATTATATTCTCAAATTAGCAAAGTCAAGCCAAAAAACTATATTTTTCAAAAAAGACTTGTAAACTTATAAGTAATTATTACAATATATTTTGGTTTTTGTTCTAAAAAAACGCTTTTTAAGGAGTATTTTGATTTGATTATCAGACTAATAGCTCAAAGTCATCTTGACCCTGTATTTATGTGGACATGGCAGGAAGGTTTGGCCGAAGCCATCGCTACTTGTAAGGCGGCTATTGACAAGCTTAATAAATACAATGATTTGCTTTTTATTCGTTCAGATGCACTTATTTATAAATGGATTGAAAAGGCAGACCCAAAACTGCTTGAGAGTATTAAATCATTTGTCAACCAAGGCAGATGGATACCTATTGGAGGATTCTACACACAAGCTGATGTTTGCTCAATAAGCGGCGAAAGCATAATAAGACAGGCTTTAATAGGTCAGGAAGTTTTTAAAGGATTATTCGGAAGTCAATCAAAAGTGGCCTATTTACCCGATACATGGGGGCTTGGTGCTGCCCTTCCAAAAATATTAAAACATTCCGGTTTTGATTACTTTATTTTTTGCAGACCAAACGAAGACAGACTACCGCTTGAATCGCCTTTGTTTAAATGGCTAAGCGATGATATGTCAGACATACTTTGCTATAAAATTCCCGTCATCTATACGACTTATGCGAATGAAATTGAAAGAATAAAACAGGTTTTGGACAGAAAACCGAAATGGCTCGATGAGATGATGTGCTTTTTCGGTGTCGGCAATCACGGCGGCGGCCCTACCGAGCAGCAAATCGAACGTGTTATAAATTATTCCAAACAGCCTGATGCTCCAGAAATCGCTTTCAGTCATCCCGAAAGATTTTTTGAGTCTGTAAACGACAATCCAAATATTCCTGTGTACAGGGGCTGCTTTGAAAGATTCGGTGTAGGCTGTTATTCCAACGCAATAAGTTTAAAACAGCTTCACGACAAGGCACAATTTAAATTATTGATCGCTGAAAAATATGCTGCGATAGCATCTAAGCTCGGCTTGGCAAATTACGATTTAAAGGAAATGAATTCCTGTTGGGAAGATTTGCTGTTCACCCAATTCCATGATTTTCTGCCCGGCACGGCAGTCAAAGATGGCCTTGAAGATGCTAAACACATAGCCGGTTCAGTTCTATCGAAAGCATCTCGAATCGGTGTTTTCGCTCAAAATAGGATTTTAAGCCAAGTCGATACCTCACAACAAGCCTTTGTGCGATTTGCTGCCTTCAATAATACTAATCGAAATGGATTGTTTTATTTTGAATATCAGCCATGGCTTTTATGGCAGAAGTGGAAAAATTATAAACTTGTTGATGAAAAAGGAAGCGAGGTTCCCTGTCAGCAAACGATTCCCTCACCTGCTGCCAGAGGGCATACCAAATTAATTATTAAAACCGATTTGCCTGCGAACGGTTTTAAACTTTTGAGAATAATCGGCCCGGAACCGGACTTATCAAAAATACATCCTGACACAGCCGAGTTTATGCAGAAGGATTATCCACCGGTCAAAAAAATTAAATCGCCGAATTACAATATTGTGTTTAATGAGTCAGGCGGCATAGATTCGCTGGTACATAAAAATTCAACTGAATTATCGCCCAAAGGAATTTTTGATTTTGAAGTATATGAAGATAAAAGCGACACCTGGGCAATACATCATCGTAATTTCGCGAAACATAAACTTCTTGGCAAATTCAAAGGAAAAGATTTTCCTCTGCAGCTCGATACCGGCCAGTTGAGATGGTCTGCGCAGCAGAATTTGGTTTTCAATACTTCAGAAATCAAGCAGGAAATAAGAACTCATGATTCTTCAGACTTAATTGAAGTGTGCACCAAACTGTTTTGGAATCAGCCTAGAAGCCTGATGAAATTAACAATTCCGATTCCTTTTAAAAATTGCAGAGTATATAGCGGACTAGCATTCGGAAAAGCAATCAGGACACATGAAGAATATGAATTCCCATTTCATGACTGGATTTTCGCAGAAGCAGTTTTGCCTTCAGGTGAACTGAAAGGACTAGCTATAATCGTCGGCCCCGGCATGCACAGTGCCGATTTTACTGGCAGTTCAATCAGATTGACATTAGTCAGAAGTCCGATTTACTGCCACGAAGAATTGGAAAGATCGTATCCTCCAACGCCGGGACACGAGGCTATGGAAATGGGAGTTCACGAATTTTCTTTCGGAATTTTACCTGTCTGGCAGAATCAGGAATTTAATATGGCAAGTCTGGCAGAACTGGCAAAAACATTCTATGAACCTGTCAGCACAATCACAACTACAGGCCATAAAGGATACTTCGACCCGAATTGGCAGTTTGTGGAAATCAGCCATCCGAATGTAGAACTGACAGCATTTAAACGCAGCCAGGATAATACCGGTTATATTATGCGTTTTTGGGAAACCGCTGGCAAAGAAACAACTTTCGATTTAAAATGTATCGACTGCCGATTCAAAGTACACATTGAAGCTAACGGTCTTACATCTATTAAGGTTTATGACGCCGGCAAACAATGGTCATTCAAAAAAGTTAATGGATTGGAAGAATAAATGAATCTAAACGGAAGCCCAGAAATAACCAATTCACAAGCTGTTAAAGTGGCTATGGGTGCTCTCAAAAAGAATGTCTCTAAAAATAAAATCAGTCTTTCATTGATAAACATTCAAATAGACAATGACTTGAATTTGGATGCATTCAAAATTGAAACTCGAAATTCAAACATTAATATATTCGCGCATAATGTTAGATCTGCTGCTTTTGGAGTAGCCTGGCTTGCCGATAGAGCCGCCTGCGGAAAACTCAATAAAATCAACAGCACAACTTACGAACCCCAATTTCCGATTCGTTATGCCAAGACAACCGCTGCGATGTATGACATTCGCAAGCCATTGTATGAATACGGCAAAAATGGTTGGCTCGCGCAGATGGATTTGCCGGCCCCCAAACTTCTTGACAATGAATTTGAAAACGCAGTAATGAGATTTAAACAACTGTGTGATATTTTGATGCTACAGGGCTTTAACGGCGTTATGATATCAGATAACATCCACATGGTTACACTTGACGCGTTAAATATATATTCCAAAAATTCACCCGCAAGACTCCGTGCATTAAAATATCTGCCTCAATATGAGACAATGATTTCTTATGCCAAGTCATTAGGTCTTGATATATGCGTTTATTCAGACGAGATAATGGCCAGTGATGAAATTTTCAAATGGATAGGCAATCCGTGCCCCGAAAACAAACTTGTCTGGACATTCCTAAAAGCCAAATACACTGAAATGCTCGAAAGATTTCCCGCCATTGATTCAGTTATGGTCAGAATGGGCGAAGCACGCGGGCATTTGGAGTACAAAAGCGTAATGCTTCGTTCTCACCGCTGCGACAAATGCCGGCATCGCAACGAAGCATATCTGCATCAGAAGACCTGCAACGAACTGCTCTCTGTCATTGGCCCTAACAGAAAATTATTTTACAGAACGTGGGTCGCACAGCCTCATACAATCCACACAGACCCAGTCAAATATCTTGAAACTTTTGGAAAAATGAAAGACAGCAGATTAGTGCCGGTAATCAAAAATACCAATGGTGATTTTTTGCTTAACAAAGATATTAACAAAACAATCGGCATCGGCCAACTGCCGCAAATGGTGGAGTTTGACTGCCATCGCGATTATGAAGGTTTGCATACAATTCCAACAATACTTGCGGCCAACTCAAAAAAACGAATTATTGAGTTGAAAAACAAAGCAAATGTTATTGGCATTTGGGTCTGGCCGTGTGAAAGCGGCTGCACCCCCGCAGCGTATAAATCATTTGTGAATATGACGCTCAAACCGGATTCATCCAATGCAAAGCCATACCCTGTAACATATTTCAGAGGTTTTACAAAATGGACGCAGGCAAATGTTTATTTGCTGTCGAGACTGACATGGAATAGAAAACTAAATCCGCAGGAAATACTCTACGATTTCTGCGCATCTGAATTCGGCATTAAAACTGCCGCCCCACTAAGTCGTACACTTATCAATTCGGAACAAGCAGCTCTTGGCACAATGTATATCGATTCGTATATATATAGTGCAGGTGAATTCGGATTAAATATGCCAATGGTACAAGCAGGAATATTGGCTAAATACCCTTACAGTTGGATAGTCTTCACAAATGACCTGAATATCAACTCGCTGCTTCTGGACATATATAAAAGCTGCAAAGACAAGCTGGAAAAAGAAATAAGCAATGGATATTCCGGTCTGGAACTTGTCGAAAAAATGCAAGCGGCAATAATTAAAACACAAAGAAATTTCGACGACCCCAAAAAATATAAACAGGTCTTGCATAGTTTCAAACACGCAGTCAGCGCAGCAAGACTACTTGCAACATACAGGGAAAGTTTTCTGCGATATTATAAAATCGCTGAAATGCACCACGGCCCAATCTGGAACGCACGTAAAGGCTATCCAGGCAAATTTAGAAAACGTACAATTGTGCCGGAGGAAAAAATCTGGAAAGGCGAATTGCTCGCTGCCAGAGCCGCCCTTACCGCCTTTGAATCGGCACTCAAAAATTATAGAAAAAATTATGATTTTATGTACACCGGCCAGCTCGACGATTTCCTCGACTATGCCAAAGGTTATATTAACGTAGTTTGGCTCGAATAAAAACTTATAGGAAAGATAAATATGCGATTCGTTATTTCGACATTAATATGCCTTATGTTTGCACAGACAAGCCTTTGTGAAAACCAGAAGGAACCAAATAATCTTAAACCGTTTTTTTCCAACGAGTATATAAACATAATAATATCTAATGCACCGTATCCTTTGGTATATTCCGAAGAAATTGTCGGGGGTGTGAACATTCCGCTGATTAACGGCAAAGGCTTGTGGGGTGTCTGCATCCGTAACGGTGCAGGCAAACCAATGGAACAAGCCGAATACGAAGCTGCCTTGCTCTTCGCACAAGGCGTAACGCATGTACGTTCTTCGGCATATCTGGGCGAACCAAACGAATTAAATCAAATTGCACGTAAAATGGCACCGGGCGTACCATTAGACCATTTCAAAAACTTCTTCAAATGTCTTGAAAATTATGGAATATCATTCGCGGTCAACCAGGCAGGCGTAAGAAATCGTGATATGGCGGGCTTTATTCCGAGAGAACGATTAGCGAAAATTGAAGATCAAATAACAAATCATGACGGTTCAAAAAGCTATATACCCGGAAGCGGCGCAACAGGCAATATTTACAATCCAGAATTCTTACAGGCAGTTTTAGATTGGGAAAAAGCTCTGTCGCAAACATTTATTGACAATAAGGCGTTCAGAACAATTCAGCCTTCAAATGAAACCGCAGGAGTCCCGACTTTTGATAAATGGGGAAAAGAAAGTTTTATCCAATTTGCCAAAGATATTTTCGTCGATGATACGCCGGCACTGGATACAAATAATGACGGTACAACTTTCAACAAGGCTTATGACTGCAATTATACAAAGTGGAATCAGCTGGAGGTTTTTACCGCGGTCGACACGACGAAGCTCGCCTGGGATCAGCCAAATTTGTTCCAACTGGACGAAGCGACAGCGAATTTTGCGCGCGCGCAGTTTGCCAAAGTCTGGGTAGCCAAACAATGGGCAAACTATCAGCAATCTGTCGCAAAAGCTGTAACGCAAATACGCCCTGATGTTTTCGTGTGTGAAAGCTCCAACGGCAGTACTGAAGGCGGCGGTCAGGACCTGGCGACTCTCGCCTCACAGCCATCAATTCGCGGCCTTTTCAGAAACACCTATATGGATCCCACATTCTCCATCGTTGCCGCATCCATAGCGCATACTTACGGCAAACCGCTGTTTCTCACAGAATTTAATATTCAGCACAACGACACACCGGAAGCTATTTACAATTACATTGCCGCCACACTACCTTACGCAAGTGCGTATGAATGGTTTACGATGTCGTATATAGATGAATCAGGACAGGGAGACTGGTCATGGCATAACATTATTGACTGGTGGGGACAAAAAGGTAATTGGCTCGGCGAACCATACACAGAATGGCCGACAGGAGATAAATTAACCATTTATAAGCCCGCTGTTTTCGACGCACGATGGGAAGCGTTCCCAAAATTCGCGCCGTTTATCAGCAAGTTTTTTTCTTCATCAAACGAGCAGAACTCCGGCATTCTTTGGGTACTTGGCGGCACGAACTTTCCGGCCGCAAGAAGACTTGTTTTCGAAGCTCACGCAACTACGGAACAAGCGATTTTATTACAGCCTGATACGATTGATTTCAAAAAATATAAGTTGATTATCTACTTCACTCCTTACGGCGATCATATTATGTCAAGTGAGCTTTTCAAAAAGTTCACAGACTTTATGAATGTTGGAGGCACGGTTATAGCCTGTGCTCACGAAGCGGCGAAAGGTCAGGACATACGAGGAATACCCAACAAGCAATATTTCTTAAAAGGACTTGTTCCTGCCACACATAATAAAATTGTCGCAAGTTACGGCACCGACGGCATCGGCTGGCTCTCAAGTTTGAATCCGTATCTTGTGAAACAATCGCAAAACTCAAGGGTTAATAAATTTCAGATTAAAGCCGAACCTGAACCTATGATTTGGAAGTTCCCATTACCTGAAGATTCCAAACTGGTTTTGATAGAAGATATGCTCCAGCCCTGGGATCAATATGGTAAAATACTGGCATGGTATTCTTCCGACGCCCAAAACTGGAAAGAAATGCCCTGCCCTTCAAAGCCTTTCGCTTTGAATTACCAAACACGTAAATTATTGGTCGAAAGCGACCTTGGCAATTCAAAATACCTGTACTTAAAATATTCCATTACGCGGCAGCAAAATGCGCCTGACTATCCGGGAAAAAATATTTTCTATCTTAGTCCTTTTGGAAATTTGAGTACAAGTCTTCGTGGTCTAACCGTTACTGTAACGAACACAACTAACTTTGGAATAAAAAATGAAATCAGTGATGGCAACACATTGTTATCATCATTTGGAGCATTGTGTTTGTACCGGCCAGACGGTTCTGTCGATTTTAATACTTTTGGGACAATAAAAACATCTGATAATAAAAACTTCCCGCTTGTTTTCCAGCGCAATGAGGGAAAAGGCAAACTGGTTTTGATAAACGACCCGGAAGTTTTCAAATTTTTCCGAAATGGTGCTGTTCTGCCTTTTGAACAATGGAATAAACGTTTTGAACTTTTAAATCATATAGCACATAAAACCACAGGTATAAATCTACCGAATATGAACGGCTTGCATATTTACAAAGGCAAAGATTGTCTGCTTGCCAATTATTTCATGGATGATTATTTTTTCACCCCCGAGGCGGTTTACCCCTGGGTAGTTGCAAAAGACAAATACAAACAACTATTTGATATGCAGATTCAATGCGATGTACCATCAGACAAGGTTGTCGTGTTTGATGCTTTCGAACAGAAATTGGTAAATGGCCCATATATTGAATGTCCGTCAGATAAACTTAATTTCAGTGCAAAATTTTCCTATCCAAAGTCTTTTCACATCTGGGTAATAAAACCTTATGGCACACCTGTCTGCCTTTACTCTGACGGCACATTAAGAAAAGCTGCTTCAATAGATTCAGGAGCTTTCGACCAGACTGCCAAAACTTTGACAGTGAATTTGACTGATTACGCTTATATTTCAACGCCATATCAGCCCCAAAAAATTACCGCGGATGGAAAAGATTTAAAATTTGATTTTGACAACATCAATAATCTTTTAAAGGTATATGGAAACCAAATCCCACAAACAGCAATCATACAATTTTAAATATTTTTTGAGACATTTATGAATCGCAATCTCATGATGGCATAAAAATGCCAATATTGTCTTATTTATTTACGCCTTTATTTTTGTACATTTACCTTTTTTTGCTGACTCATAACAGGCGGCCAAAACTTTCTGACTCTGAATACCTATTTGAGCATTATTCGCGGGCAAACGTTTATCAATTATTGCCTGACTAAATTCTTCAATTTCCGCTTTATACATATTAAGCGGCTGCGGAGCAATCTTTATACCTTCTGCCAACTGTCTTGCCTGTTGTGCTTCATAACCTTTAGATTCGCCTTCGAGAAAAGCGGTCATTTCTCCGGCTTGGCCTTGGCCGATTGTGCCTTTTGCCAAAATACTGCCTTTCGAACCATATAATTCAAGCACGTTTTTGCTGCTATTGTCAGGAATACAGAAAAATGTATCAACTGTCGCGGCCGCACCGTTTTTAAATTGCAGCATCGCGACGGCACTATCTTCTGATTTATATTTATGCACGCCGCTACGTACAAAACACGAAACTTCTTTTACCGGCCCAAAAAACATTTCCAGCAAATCAATGCAATGGCCGC
>MHYA01000172.1 GCA_001825675.1 Planctomycetes bacterium GWF2_42_9
ATTATCGCGCCGCGCCCTTCTTTTTCAATCATCTCCATCGCGGTAATTAATTGATACCCGCATTCACATCTTTGCGAATGAAACAAATCGCCGGTCATACATTCGGAATGCACCCGAACAAGAACAGGCTCGTTAATCACAACCGGATTTCCATTCTCATCAACCTTGCCGACATCGCCTTTGCAAAGTGCCAGATGCGGCTCTGCATCTGTAGTACTCTGAAAAGCGACAAGCTGAAAATCGCCGTAATCAGTCGGCAGAAACACAGATTGAATACGTTTTATCTGACTTTCACGCTGCAAACGGTATTCGATCAATTTCGCGATCGACGTAATTTTCAAATTGTGTTTTTTGCAAAATTCCAAAAGCTCCGGCAGACGCGACATCGACCCGTCTTCATTCATAATCTCACAGATAACGCTTGCAGGTTTCATTCCCGCAAGTCTCAGTAAATCCACGGAGCCTTCTGTTTGCCCGGAGCGAACAAGCACACCGCCGTCTTTAGCGCGAAGCGGGAAAATATGCCCCGGCCTGGCAAGGTCTGTGGCCTTAGCGTTGTCTTTGATACATTCAAGAATTGTATGTGCCCTGTCGCCTGCGCTGATGCCGGTCGTAATTCCGTTTGCCGCATCGATACTGACTGTAAACGCAGTACCCAACTTTGCGGTGTTTTCAACTGCCTGCGGATAAAGTCCAAGCGCATCACATTTTTCGCCCGTCATCGGCAGACAAATCAGCCCGCCGGCGTGTCTCACCATAAAATTTACCATTTGAGGCGTAACCAGCTCGGCAGCGCAAACAAGGTCGCCCTCGTTTTCTCTATCCTCATCATCAATGAGAACGATCATTTTACCTTTTTTCAAATCTTCCAATACTTCTGGAATTTCACTCAATTTTATCATAATTAGTCGCTAGTAGTTAGTTGTTAGTAAATAGTTATTGTTTACAAATATTTTCATCTATTTTCTTTATCAAGCCCTTCAATATACCCCAGATTGGATGAAATTACAAGTTGAGTAATTAATTCAGCAGAACTACCCAATGAAATATATAAAAAATGCCTGAATTCTTTATTACCCCATCTCCCAAAGCCTTCAGCAATATTTGATGGGATAGATACCGCCGAACGTCTTATTTGAAGAACAATTCCAAACTTTTCATCCTTTGGAAAGCTGCTTGTTAATTGATAAATTTGTTCAACGAGTCTTATTGATCTTTGCCAAATCTGCAAATCTTGAAAAGATTTAATTTTCTTATCTTCTTCCACTAACTATCTCCTGACAACTATCAACTAACAACTATCTCCTAGCGACCAGCATCAAACTGTTCAATATATTTCGTTCCGGCGTTAATGTAAATAAGTGTTGCGATAACTGCCGTCGCCGCCGCAGACCACCACAAAAATCGCAGCACCCAAATCCATCCTTCAAACGCTCTCGAAACGTCAGGCGCGATCAATATCGCCCCAACCATCGATATTTGCAGCGCCGTTGCCAATTTACCGATATAAGCTGGTATTATTTTAACCTGAAGCGTTAAAAAATAAAGCACCATAAATCCCATCAGCAAAAAAGCATCTTTGCCGATAATTAAAACCGCAACCGTCGGCGGCAAGCGAAAACCTTCCACAGCCGTGCTTTTTATTGTCAAAAGCAAACACGCACTCGCCATCAAAAGTTTATCCGCCATCGGATCAAGAAACGAACCCAGCCGCGTTATTTCGTTTTTCTTGCGAGCGATATATCCATCGTAGGCATCGCTCAATCCCATTAATACCAATAGTACCAAAGAAACATACCGCATCATAGTGCCAATGCTTGGATCGCCCACTTTCAGCATACAAATCACAAAAGGCACAATCGTTAGCATCCTAAAAATCGTAATCTTATTTGCATGATTAAGCGTCATAATGTCCAGCCTCCGTCTATTGCGATTGTTCTTCCCGTTATGTAGTCATTTTCAATCACAAACTTTACCGCACTGGCAACTTCCACCGGCAAACCAGGCCTGTTCGCAGGCACACGCGCGACCAATTTTCTTTTTTGTTCCTCGCTCATTCCCTTCGGCCAGTGAATCAATCCCGGCGCAACTGCGTTTACCGTAATATTCGGCGACAATTCTTTCGCAAGCGAAATCGTCGCAGATTCAAGTGCCGCCTTGGATGCCGTATAAATACTATAAACTGCCGGATGCTTTATAATAGACGCATCGGTAATATTTACAATTTTCCCGATTGGCTTTAATGCCTGCCTGTTTGTCTTCATTATTTCTACAAATTTTTGAGTCATCAAAATCGCAGAGGTAAAATTTAAATCGAAAGTTTGCCTTATATACTCACTATCTATTTTTGCAATGGGCATTTTTTCAAAACACGCCGCCGCATTGATCAAAATTTGAGGCTGTGAGAAATTTTTGGCTTTCGCGAAGACTTTTTCGATACCCTGCTGCCTTGTAATGTCCGCCTGAACAAAACAACTCCTGACACCGTTTTTTTTGATAGATGCTTCGAGAGCGTTCGCTATTTTTTTATTCCTATTATAAACACAGATGCAATTTACCCCCGCACCCGCCAGCAACAACACTATCTCCCTGCCGAGCTTGCCGGTTGAACCTGTAATTATCGCTGTTTTACCTTTAACATCCATACTTAATCCGACTGAATTTTATAGAAAAGTAATCATATTTTTTTGCAATTGAAATATACCCGACAAAGTCGGGATTCCAGTAACTAACGACTAAAAACTAGCAACTAACGACTTCAAACTGACTTTTGTCAGTTTGAGAGGCACTGTATTTTAACCGCATTTAGAGATAATTAAAAGGGGTTTTTCCCTTGCCCATATCCTACGTTCTTGTATAATCCTGCTGGAATTTTCGATTATGACCCATTTAAGTGTAAATCTGAATAAAATTGCGCTGATCAGGAACGCGCGTTCGCTTGATATACCAAACGTTATCAAGGCCGCCAAAACCTGTATCGCCGCCGGTGCGTACGGCATAACCATCCATCCTCGACCGGATGAACGCCATATCCGCTACTCCGATGTTTACGACCTGAAACCGGTAGTAAGCAGCGTAGAATATAATATCGAAGGAAACCCATTTACGGGCAAATTTATGGATTTAATGCCCGATATCAGACCAACACAGGCAACTTTGGTTCCTGATATGCCCGGTGCTATTACCTCTGACCACGGCTGGGATCTCAATCCTGAAAATTGCCAACGGTTGATACCCGTTATAAACAAGTTAAAATCCTTAGGAATCAGGGCAAGCCTTTTCGTTGATCCTGTCATCGAAACCGTCGAAATGGCAAAAAAAATCGGTGCAGACAGAATCGAACTTTACACAGAACCATTCGCCAGCGCCTTCGCGTCTAAGAAAAACCTTGAGTCTCTTACCGCAAAATTCGCTGCCGCCGCAAAACACGCGGCCGAAATTGGTCTTGGTGTAAACGCCGGCCACGATTTGAGCCTTGATAATTTGGGATTTTTCTGTAAAAATGTAAAGCCGGTAATGGAAGTCTCAATCGGCCACGCTTTGATTGCAGATGCGATCGATATGGGGCTTTCCGATGCGGTTAAAGAGTATATAAAGATTCTTGAAGATTGCGGATAACCAAACCGCATCTTCTTGTCATTCTGAGCGTTGGAGCGAAGCGGAAACCCTCGTAGAGGGTAGCGAAGAATCTCGTTTTTGCTCAATGTGCCTTAATAGGCTATTTTAAATATTTTAGTGTCTTTGTGCCTTAGTGGCTATTAATTGGTGGAGTTTAAAATGTTCAATGGATCAATGGTTGCGTTAATTACGCCGTTCAATAATGGCGAAGTAGATTTCAATACACTCGATGAACTCGTTCAGTTTCACCTCAAAGGCGGAACAGACGGCATCGTACCTTGCGGCACAACCGGCGAATCGCCGACGCTTTCACATTCTGAACATAAACAGGTTATTGAACGCGTTGTCAAAGTCGTCAACGGCAAAATTCCTGTTATCGCTGGCACAGGCTCAAACAGTACAGCCGAAGCGATCGAACTCACCGCTTTCGCGAAAAAAATCGGGGCAGACGCTTCGTTGCAGGTAACGCCCTATTACAATAAACCCACACAGGAAGGCTTCTTTCAGCATTTTGCTGCGATAGCCGAAGAAGTTGATTTGCCGATGGTGCTTTATAATATCCCCGGCAGATGCGGCGCAGGTATGACAGCTCAAACAATCGCGCGCCTTGCGAAAATCGAAAATATCGTCGCCGTCAAAGAAGCAACAGGCCAACTGGATGTTTCAAGCGAAATCGCGAACCTCTGCGATCTCACGATCCTTTCAGGCGATGATTCACTAACGCTTCCTATTTGTTCTGTCGGCGGCAAAGGCGTAATCAGTGTTGTCGGTAATATCGTACCAGGCGATGTAAAAGCTATGACAGATTTAATTCTTGAAGGCGATTTAGTCTCCGCAAGAAAATGGCACAATAAACTTTTCAAACTCTCACGAACAATGCTCGGCATGGCCACAAACCCGATTCCTATCAAAGCCGCTATGGCAATGCTTGGTATGTCTTCGGAAGAAATGCGTCTGCCTATGACCCCGCTTGAGCAGTCGCAAAAAGATACGCTTCGCAAATTATTAAAAGATTATGGCTTAAATGCTTAGTGCGAATATATCTCGATTCAAACCCCGCCGCCAATTGGGAAAAACAGGCTTTAATGCAACCCAACTCGGCATAGGTGATATCGCAGATAAAAAAATCACTGTCGAGCAATGTTCAGCCACAATAAGACGTGCACTCAAAGCTGGCTTGAACATTGTTGATACCGCGCCTTGTTATGAAGATGGCTATAGCGAAACCGTGGTTGGAAAAGCGATCAAAGGTTTTCGCGATAAAGTTTTTCTCATCGATAAAATTGATAATCATAACGACCCCGTTGAGCCGCAGATCGAAGCAAGTCTCGCACGCCTTCAAACGAATATGGCAGATTTATTCGTTCTGCACGCATTGGATACTCTCGAAGGCTGGCAAAATGCCGTAAAACCCGGCGGCGCATTCGAACAGATGGATTCTTGCAGAAAAAAATCGATGTTGCGTTTCCGCGGCATCTCAAGCCATAATCCCGATGTCCTTCAAACCGCTATCCTTTCAGGCCTTTGTGATGTTATAATGTTTCCGATTGGCCCATATTGCGACAGCCGATTTATTGAAATTATTCTGCCGCTCGCCAAAGAACATAACGTCGGAACAGTTTGCTTTAAAACTTTCGGCGCAGGCAAATTACTAGGCGACACCCCCGGCTATAATCAGCCATTGCAGCAAAGACCAAGAGGCAAATTCAGTTCAGGCGGCGAAGAATCCGCCGAGCCAACACTTCCGCATCTTTCCGTAGAACAATGTTTGAATTATACTTTAACAATCGACCCGGATGTTGCGCTTTTGGGTCTATGCTTTACAAACGAACAGGATGCCGCTTTTGAAGTCGCCCGAAATTTCAAACCTTTGATGCCGCCGCAAATGGAAGAAATAAAAACACTCGCCGCCGAAGCAGTAAAAGACAAAGGCGATTGCTGGTGGAATCCAAAAAAAATACAGTGATTTCTTAGTGTCTTTGTGCCTGTGTGGCTATCAGTTCGTAAGGTGGGCTTTAGTCCACGCGGTTAATCTATACCCTATACCATAACCCCTATACTCTAAAAAAATGCAAGTCGCAAAAACCATATTTTCAAAATTCACGCACATTTTTTAATTTCCGCGCACTTTTTTTAAAATCGTTGCAAGTTATTTGATTTTTTATTCCCCGTCAAAAATTGCCCCCTCATTACTTTTTTGTAAACAAGCCTTTTTCAAAATAAGCGCAATCGCTCTCTCCCAAAAATCCCGAAAAACTCGAAAAAAACCCGAATTTTTCCGATTTTTCTATGAAAAAGTCTCGAAAAACACTGAAAAAGTCCCGATTTTACCCCCGTTTTTTGACCTGCTTGCGCAAAATTACAAATCCATTGCGCATTTTTTTTTATAATTTCGCTGATTCTAATGATAAAAAGGGCACTAAAGCAAAGGAAGAGCCAAAGAATACTTTTTCGACTCACTATAAATTTTCAAAAGATTGCTAACCATTGCGCTTACGGAATTATTGCTGCGAAGTTTTTCCTGCAAATTCTCTGCCATAGTTCTTGTCGCTTGTTTATCTTCGAGCATTTTTTGAATTGACGAGTAAACACTCAATTCATCCGCGGGATCAAAAAGAACCGCTGTGGCATTTTCTTCCAATAACTCCTGAACATTATTTTTATCTGCAACGACCGCCAACCCCGCTCCCGCTGCCTCTACAACCATAGGGTCAAATCCCCCTGCATAGTTGGTGTGTATCAATATATCACATCCGCGAAATACCGATCTTAACGGCCTTACCAATGGCGTAATCACTACCGTCTGCGCCAAACCTGTTTGATTGATAAAATCCCGCATTTCTTTTTCTGCCCGTCCGCGACCCATAAAAATCACCACAAATTCATACCCGTCAACCGCAAGATGTCTTATAGCATTTAGCAGCGGTTCAAAATGGTCGAAATTGTCAAATCTGCAGGGAACTATAAAACTCGCCAATCTGCTCGGCGATGCAAAACAACTGCACGCTTCATCAGCGAACGTTCCCACATTTACAGTTGTGATTTTCTCTTTGGGGAAAAATTTCTCCAGCCCCTCACCTATTTTGGCTGATGGCACAATTATCTTTTCAAAAGTTTTACCGATTACAGCTCTATGCCGAAACGAAATGTTCGTGGCGTTGATGGTTATAACTGCCGGAATATTGAGATAATCCGCGACGGATTTGGCGAGCATCGCTTTTGCGGCGCCGAAACAATGCACGATCCCCGGCCGGACTTCCTCAATGCGTTCAAACAAATCTTTACGATTGTGCGAATAAAATAAAGGAAACCGCAATATGGGATACTCTATGATTTTCGCACCAGGGAAAAGCAAAAACTCAATATCGCTTTTGGGCGGCACAACCATCGCGCACGGAACATCCTGCGCTTCAAAGCCGAAAAGAGTATGCCTTAAAAGCGGGCAATACTGATTGACAGTCTCTCTGTCTGATATAATCAGCGGCCTGATTGCACTCGGAATACCCTCTTGATTGTTTTCTATTTCGTTTTCCATATTACTTAATCATCTTTTCAAGTTTTTCGTATTCGCCGCTTTTCATATGATAACTATGTTCGTCGTCAGGAAAAACGCCTTGCTTAACTTGATTGCTGTAAGACGAGATCGCATCTACCATTGCGCTGCCTATATTCCCGAATCTTTTCGCAAATTTGGGAATCTGTCCATCTCTCAAGCCAAGTATATCAGGCAAAACAAGAACCTGCCCATCACAATCAGGGCCTGAACCGCAGCTTATCACGGGTATCGGCAGTTGTTCACTTATAATTTTCGCAACTTCTCTTGCAGTGCCTTCTACCAGAAGCATTTGAACGCCTGCATTATACAACTCTTCCGCAAACCTGATAAGTTCTGCGCCAACTTCCGCAGTCGTTCCTTCCGCTTTATATTTTCCCGTCTGCGGCCGAATACCGATATGAGGCATAACTGGAATACCTGCATCAACCATCGCTTTGATTGTATCCAGATTTACTTCGACCATTTCAATCTTTACAATATCTGCTCCGCATTCAGTAATGAATCGTTGTGCATTCTTTAAAGTCTCATCTTTACCATTGCAGCATCCATTATAAGGCATATCTGCGACAAGCAGAAGTTCAGAACTAGCTTTGCGAAGACCTGCTGTAATCGCAATCATATATTCAAGCGATACATCAGTCGTATTGTTAAAACCCAGCATAAATTGCGATGCAGAATCGCCCGCTAAAAGTACATCAACACCTGCCGCCGCGGAAAGTATCGCGCTGGTATAATCGTAGCAGCTTACAACGGAAAACTTTTTCCCGTATTTCTTCGCTTCCTGTAATTTAGAGATAGTAACCTTCATATTCATCGTAACTTAGGATATTTCAAAACCCCGATATTGGCAAGCAGATTTTTCCCTCTATATTTGATGAAATTATATTGTAATAATCAAAGTTTTATTGACCTGCATTTGGACATACTTTAATATTAACGTTATATTGGTTAGGTAGAGATTTTTATGGATATAATTTTTCTAGTTGTGCCCACGATTTTGATTGCCATAGTTTTGGCAGCGGTATGGCTGGATAGATGGAGTGTACCTGTCATTCTCGTTGCCCTCGGCATCGGAATTGTATTTGGCAGCGACGTACTTAATCTTTATGATTTCAGCGATGTTAACCTCGCTAATCAGGTTGCAAATATTGCTTTGGTTTTTATTTTGTTCCAGGGCGGTTTTAATACCAAACGTGATACATTCAAATCTGTTGCCTTAGCCGCAACAGGGTTGGCAACATGGGGGGTAGTGCTTACTGCTGCTGCGACATTTCTCGCCCTCTGGGGAGTCCTGGGCTGGCCTTTTCAGAAGTCCCTGCTATTGGCTGTAATTATATCTTCTACTGATGCCGCTGCGACTTTTTCTATTCTGCGAAGACAATCTTTATCACGTAAATTAACTGCTACGCTGGAAGTCGAAAGTGCCGCGAACGACCCAATGGCTATCTTATTAACGGTATTAGCAGTTGCTGGTTTCACATCAGACAAGGCTGCTCAATGGGAAATGGTCTTATTATCGTTTTTATGGAAATTCACTTTCGCGCCAGTACTCGGCTGGCTCATTGCCCGCGGTGCTATTTGGCTTTTCAATAGACTCTGTCCCCAGGACAGAGGCTACTACTATGTCTTATTCTTAGGAATTACGCTTTTTATCTACGGCATAGCTGAAGAGATTCATACCAGCGGAATGATAGCTGTCTTCGTAGCTGGATACGTGCTGGGAAACCATCCGTTTGTTCATAAACAAGGTGTGTACAATTTTTCATCGGCTCTGTCAGTCATAGCCAATATCGGCATGTTTGCATTGATGGGGCTTCTCATTTATCCAAAACAATGGTCGACGCTTTGGATGGATGGAATAATCTTGTTTCTAGTCTTGACATTTATAGCCAGACCAGCGGCGGTATGGCTGGGAACATTAGGCATGCAAATTAGATGGAAAAACAAATTATTTATGATGTGGGCAGGTCTTCGCGGAGCGGTTCCGATTGTTCTGGCTACCTATCCGGCAACCGCAGGATTGGAGATCGGACAGGATATTTTCAACCTTGTGTTTTTTGCCGTTCTATTATCCGTTTTATTACAAGGTTCAACTCTGGGATTAATTGCAAAACTTCTTGGTTTGGCCAAAGTTCAACGTCCAAAGCCGTTATACAACCTTGAACTAATAACTATGGCTCATAGCGATCTTGATCTCATTGTGGTGGATTTGCCCGGCCCAAAGAACACACTAGGTCCTGCTATAAGTGATTTACAACTCCCGCACGGTTCAGTAATTACATTGATAACCCGAGGGTCTGAAGTAGTTGTGCCTAAAGGCTCTACCCATCTTCACGGATGGGATCAGGTTACGATATTGGCTCATGTGAAAGATGAGGAATCCGTGCGTAGAGCTTTGCTTGAACCTTTTGCCAAATCAGGAAAACATAACCCGCCCCCCGAACATAAGACTTGATTATAAAAATAATTTTAAAACACAAAAAAAATACTTGATTTTTAAAAATGCTATGGCATAATGTTCCGATTAAAGAAGGACAATTAACGGCATTTCATGTCGGTTTTTATAATCTTTTTCATCACCCTCCTCCTAAGCCAGATTCTGAAACTAAATTAGGGTCTGGCTTTCTTTACATTTTAGATTCCCATTGGCTCATTTGTTTCCATAAGATTTAACTTGCTTAAATTCTTGCCATCATGTAGAATCGACAAAATTGTATATTAATAGTTTTTGTTGACATTTTTGTATTATCCTTGAAGGCAAATATGAACGGAAAAATTTCAAACACAGTGGTTTTATTAGGCGATATGGCCAGGGCTTTTGCGGAAACTCTCGATCTCGAACTGACCCTCAAAGCAATTTTAAAATCTCTCGATACGCATTTAAAACTTCAAAAAGGAACTATCACCCTTCTCAACCCGGAGACAGAAACGATAAATATCAAAGTTGCACACGGTTTAAGTGAAAAATCCAAACAACTTGGCAGCTACAAAATAGGCGAAGGTATCACTGGAACCGTCGTTCAAACCGGCAAAGAAATTGTCGTGCCGGATATTTCCAAAGACGGCAGATTCCTTCATAGAACTCATTCACGGTCAGATTCTGAAGGCAAACAAATATCTTTCTATTGTGTTCCAATCAAGCTGGAAGGCAAAACCATCGGCACATTAAGCGTCGATCGGCAAGGCCAAAAAGGTGATGATGTTGAAGCAAATTTAAATCTTTTGAACGTTATCGCAACAATGATCGCACAAGCCGTTAAGCTTAACAAATTAGTTGAATCAGACCGCCGACTTTTATCCGAAGAAAATTTACGTTTGCGACAGGAATTAAAAACCCATTTCAATATCGATAATATGGTCGGCACGAGCAATGCAATAAAAGAAATTTACCGTCTTATCGAACAAGTAGCCGACAGTAACGCAACGGTTCTAATTAGAGGCGAAAGCGGAACTGGCAAAGACTTAGTCGCTCATGCGATTCATTATAACAGCAATCGGGCACACAAACCATTTGTTAAAGTAAACTGTACTGCCCTGCCGGAAACGCTGCTCGAAAGCGAATTGTTCGGCCACGAGAAAGGCGCGTTTACTGGAGCTATCGAAAGAAAAATCGGACGATTTGAAAAAGCCAGCGGCGGTACGATCTTTCTTGATGAAATCGGCGATTTCTCAATGAACCTGCAGGTTAAATTACTTAGAATTATTCAATTCAAAGAATTTGAACGTGTTGGCGGCCTGGAAACAATCAAAGCGAACGTACGAATTATTGTCGCTACAAACAAAAATCTCGAAGAGCAAATAAAAGAAAAACTTTTCAGAGAAGATTTATACTACCGCATAAATGTATTTCCGATCTTTTTGCCGCCGCTGCGTGAACGTAAAGACGATATAATGCTATTGGCGGATTATTTCCTGGAACAATTCGCACGTGAAAACAACAAACGCATCACCCGCATTTCAACCCCTGCAATAGAAATGCTTACAAGCTATCACTGGCCGGGCAACGTTCGTGAATTGGAAAACTGCATCGAACGCGCGATTCTTCTTTGTAACGATGATGTGATTCGTTCAGAGCATCTGCCTCCTTCTTTGCAAATGATAAAAAAAACTGAATCTTCTACCGGCCGATCGCTCACAGAGATAATTGAGAACAAAGAAAAAGAACTGATTATTGATTCGCTCAAAAAATTTGGTGGCCAACAAAGAAAAGCCGCGATAGAATTAGGTTTAACAGAGCGAATTTTGGGTTATAAAATTAAAAAATATGGAATTTTCCCAAAACTTCTCTCGTGATAAATACATTTTTGTTCCATAATATTAACTGTTCTACGTTATTGTAATTACGAACACTAACGTGATAAGACAATTTGTAGTATCTTAAATGGGGGTTTATAAAGTACTTACATATTAAACGCAAACATTTCCCAAATTGGCACGGACATTGCTAAATAGGTAAGACATCGTTGTTTTTTATTAATTATTTTACGGAGAAAAGAAATGGAAATGAGAAAGCTAACAGCATCAGCATTGTATTTGCTCGTCGCGATGTCTTCGGCTGTGTTGGCCACAGACCCAAACGCACCGGTAGAAAGCACGCCGGACAAAATAGGGGTTACAATCACAAGTGATTTTTACAGCAAGTATGTTTGGCGTGGACAATTACTGAATGATGATTTCGTATTCCAGCCAGGCGTAACAGCAACATATAAGGGATTCTCGGTAGGCGCCTGGGGTAACATGGGGCTTACGGATTATAATAAAGGTCTTGGATATGACAGCGGTGAATTCACGGAATGGGATTTTACGCTAAGCTACAGCGGCAAGTTCAATCCTGATGGCAAACTAGGCTATACTGTCGGCG
>MHYA01000173.1:0-32486 GCA_001825675.1 Planctomycetes bacterium GWF2_42_9
CAATAAGAATATAACCGTTCTTATCTGGCTTTTTGAAAAATAACTCCACCCAGCTTAGTGGAGATAGAAAGGAAAAACTTTCTATCCTAAGGAGTGATAAAAGAACACCCATTTCATTACAGTAGTCAGTCTGCAAGGTAAAGTATGTACCAGAGCAGTTCTGATCTAGAGACAGAGCTAAAGAACGACGCATAATAGTTTTCCCTACACTCCCAGTACAGACCACAAATTTTACTTCTTCAGAAGAAAGGCTTTTTGAGCGTAGAAAAAAAATACAACTAGCTATATAACGAATTAATGTTGATTTATATGTAGACATTGTGTAACAAAATTTCTTTCATTATATGGTCGTTTACTTCTCCTGGGTCCGGCAATAACCACCTCTGATCCCTTTGCGGTACAAACTATTAAGTCATACTTTTTCGCGAGTGAGAACGCTTTTTTGATTGCTTCTTCTCGTTTATATTCTATATATACTTCGGCATTTTTTGAAAACCCTTTTTGAATGTTAGAAATAATAGTACGTACTGGTTCATCAAATGAATTTTCTTCGGTAAGGATTTGAACATCAGCATACTGTTCAGAAAGTTGAGCAAGTATAGGACGTTTCCATGAATCGCGTCCACCACCCGCTGCACCAAAGACATGGATGAGTTTACCCGAAGTTAATTTTCGAGCAGCTTCAAGACACATCTCAACCGCTCTGGGGGTATGTGCATAGTCTACTAGGACAGACGGGTTAGCCCTAAATAATTCGAAACGACCAGGTAAGAACTTTTCTTCATCATCTAAATCAGCAGTCACATGTAATTGTGATGCCACACACTTTGCAAGCTGGTAGTTTATCCCAATGAAAGGATTTTTATCGTTTTCAGAAGGTTTGATATATACTCCTTGATTAGCATATTGTGTAAATGTAGAACGCTCTTTCCACAGTTCACTATCTGAAGCATTCCACAGTACAACACCGCCACATGTACTTTTGAAGTGTGGCTTTAGTGCCTTGAGTAATGATAGTTTTGTTCTTTTATACTTGATAAAAGACCCATGCCGTTCAGTATGTTCTGGAGTGATGTTCGTATAAACGAGAACATCAAAAAGAATTCCAAAATGTCTCCATTGTTTAATACCCTCTGAGGTAATTTCAACTATTGCGTGTGTTGCACCTCGTTGTACAGAATCTGCGAGAAATTTATGTAGATGCCCTCTACCCGGCGTAGTCATTTTGTTCTCATTTACGGTTTCCTTTTCACTATTATGAATACTTATAGAGGAGTAGTGTGCAGTTTTAATACCAGATTTTCTTAATAATCTCGCTGCGAAGTTTATTATAAGCAATGTCTGGAGAGTGCTGCGTTGAAACAACGACAGTATGGATTCTGAATGGTTTGCCATCTTTGTATTCAACAGTTACCTGGCTTTTGCCGTCCGGACGGAGCCATTTCATTTTGCCGCTTTGACGCATTTGAGCAAGTTTGGCACAAATGGTATGTGCAAGCTGAATAGGCATTGGCATAAGCTGCGGTGTTTCTTTGCAAGCGAAACCGAACATAATCCCCTGATCGCCGGCGCCCTGTTCTTTGTGCATTCCCTGACCTTCGGTAACGCCCTGCGAAATATCCGGGCTTTGTTTGCCGATTCCAACGAGAACGGCACAATTATCATAATCAAAACCCATCATTGGGTCATCGTAGCCGATTTCTTTTATTGTTTGTCTTACAACAGCGGAAATATCAACTGTGGCTTTTGAGGTGATTTCACCTGCGACCAAAGCCATACCGGTTTTGACTAGAGTCTCACAAGCAACTCTGCTTTCCTTGTCCTGTGCCAAATGCGCATCGAGTATAGCATCGGAGATGTGATCCGCGACTTTATCTGGATGGCCCATTGTTACAGATTCACTTGTAAACAAATAATTGCCATTTTTAATTTTTACATTACTACTGACTTTTGACATTACAAACTCCTTATTGTGTTAATCATTCTGCTGATCATTCAGCTTCCAATCATATTTTAAATATTCGATAGTATATTTGTTTTGTTTTAAATATTGAGCATTCGCCGGTGAGACATAATCCTTTATAAAATTAAGGATCGCCCTTTCGACAGGTTCTCTTTCTCTAAAAAGTTTATTAGTTCCATAAGCCTTTACAAACGCATCTTCGTGCCATTTATACATTCTAAAAATGGGTGAAACGCGAACGATATTATTATTTTGGTCTATCTGGAGCCCATTAGGTGTGGAGAAATAATTGCGTACCTGTTCATCGAGCTGATTATCAATCACTTTGCCAATATACGGTTCGGCACGCAGAGGAGCACTGCTTATAGTTCCATAGTTCACAGCGAGACAAATTCTTGGGTCTTCAAAACGAGCAAGCAAGGCCTCGCTTTCGATCTCATCCAAAGTATATTGAATTCCCATTATCATAAAATATGTCTCGTCTCGAAGGCCGCGGATATGCATAACACTGTCGGCCGGGTAGAACAAGAGCATAAATCTCGAAGGGCTGATTGGATATTCTTCTACGATTCCTTTCAGTGTGCAAACATTGTACGTATTTATCCAAAAGGCGATTTTTTCATTACGCGACCAGGTAATAAAAACTTCCGGTTCAATATTGGCAAGTCTTTGGAGCATATTGCCTATAATTGCGCGATGTCTTCTTAGTTTCGCATAATTAACAAGGCCTTTAGGGTCGACATAGTTTTTGAATATTGGTTCGAATTCAAGATTGAATGCATCTCCGCCAATATATTGACTCGTATTGTTCGGGCCTTCAACTTCAGCGATACCGATGATATTGTTGGTGTCGTTGATGTCATTCGGGTCGGAATTGGACATATTTGGCGCAATCATATTAGTTGGATTTTGGGCACAGACGGGCAGAACCGAAGCGCCGACAAAGACAACAACAAATAATAATGCTAAATATTTAACCATATTTTCCTAAGCTATTTTAAACCAAGGACCATTTTTTACGTATTGAGCAATGAATTCTAATAAAAAACAGGCAAATATCCAGCCTAAATTTTAATTAAAGGGTAAATATAGAGCACTAAATAGTTGAATTAGCGAAATAACTTGACAGAAAGATATAATTTTATTATTTTTTGAGTCGTTATTTTACCTATTTTCAAGTTTTGACGGGATTTACAAACTATGCACAATAAAAAAATCTTTCTTAGCTTTCTGTTAATATTCGCAATTTTTAACCCCCTTTTCGCGGTCAGTAATACTCAAATTGATACCGTACGCGGCAAAGAATCGATTGCTGACGCTGATGCGGCAATTATCGAGGAATATGTAGCGGACGTATTTGCTGAACTAATGATCAAAACAGATTTTTCAGATGCTTCTGTTTTGCGTAATTCTATAGTTAGTAAAAGCACATCGACAAATCCAACCGGAAAAATCCTTTATGACGCAAAGTATCTTGCGGCATTCCAAAATGAACTTAAAGACGCTTCTTCAAAAGCCAATGCGATGAAGGATGGGCAAACAAAAACTTTGCTTATCACAAATTTATTAATTTTATCGTACGACATCAGCAATCCTGACAGTTACAAAACAGCGGCCGATTATCTGCAAAATTCTTCCACGCTGATAAGGTATTGGGCGGCAAAGAATTTTGAAAATGGAAACGTAATACGTAAACTGAACGAGGGCAATGAGGCTGACCGGAAAAACGCAGCAAGCAAAATCCTCAAAGCGGTGCAATCGGAACAGTCGCCGGAGGTTTTGGCGATTTACGCTCAATTTGCATCAGGAATAAAATATCCAGGCGGCAATGAGATATTGACGGCAATCGCACAAAAAAGGATTGACCAGTATGTTGCGTGGACGGTTAAAGAAGAAATCACGGATGATGTCATTTTAAAAGCATTAGCTGATAGAACGAAAACAGAGCCTGAAAGCACCAAGACTATGGCGAAATATTTCGCGTCGCTG
Organism: Planctomycetes bacterium GWF2_42_9; assembly: GCA_001825675.1. GTDB lineage: Bacteria > Planctomycetota > Phycisphaerae > Sedimentisphaerales > UBA12454 > UBA12454. Next base: position 3,953 of record MHYA01000173.1, read on the forward strand.
CTTTCAGTGGCGATACAAAGATATACGACAGGTCAGCAGGTTATCGGCGATACAAGCAAAGGTTATCTCGCTTCTGTAATTACACAAAGCGATAAATATATGCCGACGTTTGTGCCGGAGTGGAGCGGAAATTTCAAACGAGCAATCGATAAAGATACGGCTTCACTGGTTACGGAAAGTGATTCGGCATTCGGCTCGGCTTCAGGAAGCGGTAAAATGCCGGCATCTGTTGGATTTGATTATGGTAAAAATGCGGATGGAACCGCTAAGACTGTTCCGCCGGCGTTGTCTAAATCACAGGCAAATGCGAATTAGTCGCTAAACTAGTCGCTAGTTGTTAGTTGATAGTCGTTAGTTACGGAAGATTAAATTACTTGGGAGGTTTATTGGATGAACGGACGCTCATCATCGAAAGAACTAATAGTTCTGTTAATAGTTCTCGTTGTATTGGGTCTGCAAATCTCGTCGCGTTCCAAATTAAAGACCTTTGAAAAGCAACTTCAAACACTTGAAAATTCATTCTCCAACTCCCCTATTAAAATCAGCAGTACGTCAAACGCCGTGGTAAACGAAAGTAATGAAGGCGATTGGCTTGTATGGGGTTTGGCGGTCGAACCAAAGACGCTAAATCTTATTTCTGTTACATCTGATATGTATGCGCGATGGATGATGTTCGAGAATGTTTTCGAGCCATTGATGGTGTATGATTTCGATGAGGTCAAACTCAAGCCGATGCTTGCGAAAAGTTATGATTTTTCGCCGGACGGGCTGGAATTAACTTTTACACTTCGTGATGATATAAATTTTTCAGATGGAGTACCGATAACGGCTGATGATGTGCTTTTCACTTATCACACGATCATAAATCCAAAAATCGATGCGGCGGATTTAGCACAATTATTCATTGAAGTAAAAGATGTTCAGAAAATCGATGATAAAACTGTCAAATTTTATTTTCACAGGCCGTACTTTAAAGCGCTTGAAATCGCATCATTCTGGGTAATCGGTATTTTCCCAAAACACATATATGAATTTGCAGATGCGGAAGAATTTAATAAGAGGATTTCAAATCATATCGGAAGCGGGCCTTATGTTCTTGAAAAATGGGATACCGGCGATAAGGCGGTTTTTGTACGAAATGAAAATTACTGGGGAACAAAACCAAAGATAAAGAAACTTATCTATAAATTCATAGTCAACGATAAGGCACGCATACAGGCGATTCGCAGCGGCGATGTTGATATGATAATACCCGCACCTGAACAGTATGTCGATGTTGTTAAAGATAAAAGTTTCACGGAAAAGTATAAATGCCTTGCTTATTGGAGTCCGGGTACGCCTTACATATATTTAGGATGGAACGAGCGAACGCCATACTTTGCTGACAGGCGTGTACGGCTGGCAATGACTCAAATGCTGGACAGGAAAGGCATATTGCAGCATATTCTGAAAGGAAGCGGAAAAGAGGTAACTGGGCCGTTTTACGTTTTCGGCAAGGATAACGACCCAAATATCAAGGCGTGGCCCTATGACGTTAATGAGGCAAGGAGGCTGCTTGATGAGGCGGGTTGGAAAGATACCGATGGCGACGGTATTCGCGATAAAGACGGGGTTGCGTTCAAATTCAAATTCTCTTACTCATCCGATTATATTTTGTACCAGAATATAGCGAATGTTATTAAGGATTCAGCGGCCAAAATCGGGGTTGAGGTAATTGCTGACCCGATTGAATGGTCAATTTTAATTACAAGATTGCCAGAACATAAATTTGATGCTATTATTATGGGCTGGGGCGGCGATATTGTTGAAGACAATTATCAAATATTTCACTCGTCGCAAATCGATAACAGAGGCGCTAATTATGTTTGCTTCAAGAATGATGAGGCGGACAGGATGCTTGAAGAGATACGGCGAACTATTGACGATGAAAAACGTATTGAGTTAAGCCGAAAATTTCACAGCCTCGTCCATTATGAACAGCCTTATACATTTTTGTTTACAAGGCCGACATACCGCATTATCGATCCACGATTTGAGAATGTAGTTGTTCATAAACTTGGCCTAAAACCGCAGGAATGGTTTGTGCCGAAAGAAAAGCAGCGATATAAAGATTAGTTAGTTGATAACAGATAGTTGATAGTTTTTGGAAGAACATAATGAATAATAAAGGTTTGATAACGTTTTTACTGTTCATCCTTTTACTTGGGATGATTGGTCTTCAAATACTTACAATGATTCAATCGGACAGGCTGTACGAAAGATTGAATCGATTAATGGATTTAACCTCCAGCAGACAGATTTCAACACAAAATCAGACAGTAACACCCGGTCAAACATCAAGCACTAAAACTGAAAATAAATACCCCGGCGATGAAGGAGATTGGGCAGTTGCGAATCTTTCGGGGGAACCTAGGACATTGACCCCTATTTCGGTTGACTGGAGTTCAGACAGTACGCAAGTTTGTATGCGAAATATCTACGAGACATTATTTTATTATGATAACGATTTTGACGGAGTCAAACTTAAGCCTGTTTTAGCCAACAGTATGACTGTTTCAGATGACGGTCTGGAAATGACTGTCAAACTCAAGGATAAAATCTGGTTTTCTGACGGCAAGCCGATAACCGCTGATGATGTGGTTTTCACATTTCAAACAATGATGGATCCGCGTGTCGATGCGGCAAATATAAGAAACTATTATCAAAACGTACAGGATGTTATAAAAGTTGACGACAAAACAATCAAATTTACTTTCAAAGAACTTTATTGGAAAACGCTCGAATCAGTAGGAGTTACGGAAATATTGCCTAAGCATATTTATCAATATACCGACGCAAATGAATTCAACAAACGTGTTACGAATCCGGTCGGCAGCGGCCCTTATGTATTTGAAAGATGGGATGTAGCACAACAAATTATACTTAAGCGAAATGAAAATTACTGGGGCAAAAAACCTAATATAAATAAATTAGTATTTAAGATCATTTCTAACAGTACCGCCGCCCTTCAGTCGCTTCGTTCCAACAGTATTGATTTTATGGAGCCATCTTCTGAACAGTTTACAGATATGTCCAAGAATGACGAGTTCAAGAAGAACTTCAATATTTTTTCTTATTGGGAGCCGAGCGGGGGTTATGGTTATATAGGCTGGAATCAATCAAGTCCGTTCTTTAAAGACAAAAATGTAAGAGTGGCAATGACGCTATTGATCGACAGATTTTCTATCGCTAAATTTATTTTAAAAGAAAAAGCGACTGTTGTTTCGGGGCCGTTTTATTTGCACGGAAAACAAAATGATCCTAACGTTAAGCCGTGGCCATTCGATCTTAAAAAATCGGCGGCATTGCTTGATGAGGCAGGCTGGAAAGATACTGACGGCGATGGTATTCGTGATAAAGACGGCATACCTTTTAGATTCAAATTATCGTATACGACAGCAAGTCCCACTGCTGAAGCTATTGTAAAGGTAATTAAAGATGATGCCGCGAAAATCGGAGTCATTGTTGAGCCAGACCCATTTGAATGGTCTATATTTATCGAACGAATGAACAGCAGTCAATTCGACGCGTGTATGGCAGGATGGGGTGGGACAATTGAAAGCGACCCCTACCAGATTTTTCATTCTTCACAAATTGCAGACCGCGGCAGCAACAGGGTAGGTTTTAATAACAAAGAAGCTGACAATCTTATTGAAGAAGCCCGGAAAACTCTTGATGAAAAAAAGAGATATGACCTGTATCGTCAATTACACAGGTTACTGCACGAAGAACAGCCTTATACGTTTATGTTCAGCAGGCCGACATTTTTATTCATAGATAAAAGATTTGAAAATGTGAAAGTGCATCAGCTCGGTGTCGATCCGATGGAATGGTATGTACCGAAAGATAAACAACGATATAAATAGTTATTAGAAGTTAGTTGTTAGGCGATAGTAAAAAAGAATGACGACATATATAATAAGACGAATACTTTTGATGATACCGACGATGCTGGGCATAACCATAATGGTTTTTGCGATAAGCAGAGCTGCGCCTGGCGATCCCGTGAGTTTGTCTATGGGGCCGGGCGGACAAATGGACGCATCGAGAGCGGCCGATGTTCGCAAAGCACGTATGGCATTATACGGGCTTGACAAGCCTATTCCTGTGCAATACTGGACTTGGCTAAAGCGGGTTGTAAAACTCGATTTCGGCGATTCGATCAAGCATCATCAGCCGGTGATCAAATTAATCGCAAAAAGATTACCTGTAACAATTACGCTGAACATTATCGCGATTTTTATCATTTACTCAATTTCGATCCCGCTTGGGGTATTGACGGCGGTTAAGCAAGGCAAATTCACAGACCGGGTAAGTTCGATCATACTGTTTATGTTATGGTCGCTGCCGAGTATGTGGGTCGGGCAGATGCTGATTGGATATTTCTGCGGGCCGACGTTTAAGAATTGGTTTCCCCCTGCCGGTTTGAGCAGTAATTTTGCGGATTCGCTGCCGTTCTTCCCGTGGCTTGCGGATAGGCTCTGGCATTTAGCTCTGCCGGTGATTTGTATGAGCTACGCAGGGTTCGCCTACCTGACCAAACAGGTGCGGGCGGGAATGCTTGATAATTTACGAAGCGATTATATCAGGACAGCACGTGCAAAAGGACTTGGCAATGGAACGGTTATATTCCGCCATGCGTTCAGGAACAGCATTATCCCTGTCATTACAATTATGGCTACATTGCTGCCTGCGATGATCGGCGGATCGGTTATCATTGAAAGCATTTTCAGTCTTCCTGGAATGGGCAGGCTCGCATTTGAAGCAATCACTACCCGTGATTATAATGTTGTAATGGCTGTTGCGACAATAGCCGGCTTTTTATCCCTTATCGGCTTGCTGCTGGCAGATATTGCTTATGCGATCGCAGACCCAAGAATTAGTTTTGAACGGATGGATTAATTAACCACGAATGAACACGAATATACACAGATTAATATCGTTTGGCGGTTGCGGTAACGCAGCTTGTATCGTAAGACGTATGACGTTTAACGTAACGAGCATCGCAACCCTAACCGCAGTACGAAAGTTATAAAGAGAATATGAATAACAGTGCCAATATAAAAAATGACTGGGGTACTTCATACGGACAGCTTGTCTGGCAGCAGTTTACTAAAAACCTCGCGAATATGATATGTATGTGGTTTTTAATCGTGCTGTTTTGCATTGCGGTGCTTGCTCCATTTATAGCGAATGATAAGCCATTTGCGATAAGCGTCGACGGCAAGATACAGTTTCCTGTCTTCAAGACATTAACGGCTAATGATTACAGTGTTTTTCTGGCGGCGATAATCGCATTTACACTTGTAATGCTTGTACGAAGGAACAGCAGAAAGATCGATCCATTCCTCCGTGCAGGTGTGCTTTCAAAGCAGATTTTCATTTGCGGTACTATTTTGATTGTCGGCATAGCAGCTTTGCAGGTTTTTATTCCACGTAAATTAGACGCGACAGATTACAGGGCAATGCTCGCAAGCGGCAAAGCGACTAACGCGATTTTTCCTGTCGTACCTTATGGCTACGCGCGAACGGATATTAAATTAACACAACTGCCGCCAAGCAAGGAACACTGGCTCGGTACGGACGATGTCGGTTCGGACGTTTTGTGCAGACTTATACACGGCACGAGAGTTTCGCTTTCGGTTGGGTTTGTAGCGGTCGGCATTTCGAGTGTTATTGGAATTATATTCGGGGCTGTAATGGGTTATTTCGGCGGCAAAATCGACTTTTTAGGAATGCGTCTGCTTGAAATTATGATGTGTGTGCCTACGTTCTTTTTAATCATTACTATTGTCGCGTTTTTTCCGCGAAGCCTTATAAATATTATGATTATCATAGGTCTGACAAGCTGGACGGGCGATGCTAGATTTGTACGAGCGGAATTTTTCAAACTGCGAAATCAGGATTTTGTTCAGGCGGCAATTTCACTGGGGCTGCCCCTGCGAAGCATACTTTTCAGACATATGCTGCCTAACGGTATCGCACCTGTACTTGTTAATATGACTTTCGGTATCGCGGGCGCAATATTCATCGAATCGGCATTGAGCTTTCTGGGGTTCGGTGTTGCCCCGCCTACGCCAAGCTGGGGACAAATGCTAAGCACAGGCGTAAGCACCAGCGGGCAATTTCTATGGTGGCTGACGCTTTTTCCCGGCCTTGCGATATTTTTCACAGTTACAGCATATAACCTGCTCGGTGAAGGTTTGCGAGACGCGATCGATCCGAAGTTGAGGAAGGCAGTATGACCAATAACAATGTAATTTTATCTGTGCAGAATCTTTCGACGTGGTTCGAAACGGAACTAGGCACGGCCAAGTCTGTGCAGAATGTTTCGTACGATATTGAGAAAGGCAAAACGCTTGCGCTGGTAGGTGAAAGTGGGTGCGGCAAAAGCGTATCCGCCCTTTCGATAATGCGTTTGATACCAACGCCGCCGGGTAGAATTGTCAGCGGTAAAATCATATTCAACGGTGAGAATATTCTTGATTATACCGAAAAACAGATGCGGAAAATTCGCGGAAATAAGATCGGAATGATTTTCCAGGAACCGATGACGAGTCTGAATCCGGTTTATACTATCGGCCAGCAGATCATCGAAACGATCACGCTGCATCAAAATAAAACAGAAGAACAGGCGTGGGCTATTGCCGAGGAAATGCTTGAGAAGGTTCATATCCCTGACCCCGCGCGAAGGATGAATGAATACCCGCATTTGCTTAGCGGCGGTATGAGGCAGAGAGTTATGATTGCGATGGCGATTTCGTGCAAACCTTCACTGCTGATAGCCGATGAGCCGACAACTGCATTGGACGTAACTATTCAGGCACAGATACTTGATTTGCTAGATGAGCTGGGGCATAGCGAGAATATGAGTATTCTGCTGATAACGCACGATTTGGGCGTTGTTGCGCAGAGAAGCGACGATGTTGTTGTGATGTACGCGTCGCGAATTGCGGAGAAATGTTCGTGCAAGGAGCTTTTTAATAATCCGCTGCATCCATATACGCAGGGACTTTTAAAATCTCTGCCGCAGCTTGGCACAAATCAGAAACGTTTGAATACAATCGCGGGAAATGTGCCGGAGCCAATGAATTTTCCGACAGGATGTAAATTCCATCCGCGCTGCCCTATCGGGTGCAATGATAAAAGATGCCAGAGCGAAGAGCCGGAATTAAAAGAAGTATCGAAAGGTCATTTCGCGGCCTGCTGGTATGCTCCGGGATACGAAAAAGTGAAAAGCGATAAGTGAAAAAGTTAAAAGTAATGACTAACGACATTTTAAAAGTTGAAAATTTAAAAACATGGTTTGCCATTCGTAAAGGTATTCTGCGCAGAACCGCGGGGTATGTGCGAGCGGTCGACGATGTCAGTTTTAAGATACCGGCAGGCAGCACGTTCGGGCTTGTTGGTGAAAGCGGATCGGGCAAAACAACTACGGCAAGAACTATCGCTAAGCTAATACCGGCAACAAGCGGCGAAGTTGTTTTTGAAGGTAAAAGCATTCTTAATCTGCATCAATCGAAGCTTCGAGCCATTCGCAAAGATATAGCTTATGTCTTCCAGGATCCATACAGTTCATTGAATCCGAGAATGACGGTCGGGTCGATTTTAGCTGAACCGCTGCGAGTGCATAAGATAGCAAAGGGATCGGAACTGATCGACAGGATTGCCGGATTGTTACAAAAAGTCGGGTTGTCGCCGAGCCATATAAATCGTTATCCGCACGAATTTTCCGGCGGTCAGAGGCAGCGAATCGGTATCGCCAGGGCTCTTGCATTGGAACCGAAACTGGTTATTTGTGATGAGCCGGTAAGTGCGCTCGATGTTTCGATCCAATCTCAAATTTTAAATCTATTAAAAGATTTGCAGGATCAATTTAATCTCACGTATCTGTTCATAGCACATGATTTGTCGGTTGTTGAATTTATCAGTAATACCGTTGCCGTAATGTATTTAGGCAAAATTGTTGAAATAGCACCCTCTGCGATGCTATACGAGAAACCATTGCATCCTTATACGAAATTGCTTTTAAGCGCAATCCCAAGACCTATCCCTGAAAGATTAAAAAATACCGGCCAAACAGCCCCAACCGGTAAGGATAACCCGCATGGATGCCCATTTTTAGGCCGATGCCCTGTCTCAGACGGTTTTTGCTGCAAACAAATACCGCCGCTTCGCGAGGTCGAACCGGGTCATAGTGTAGCATGCTTTAAAGTATGATTTTTGTAAAACTTTCTCGACTTTTGTGACGATACCATTTATAATGTAATCATCGATATTTATATTTATTATTATGACCGACTGCAATATTACTAAAATAACGACAGATAAAACAATAACAACGGTTTCATTTAACGTTGCAAGTTTGACCGCAGGTTCAGATATGGACGCGGTAGCCAAACAAATTTCAGATTTAATTGCCACCCAGAAGCCGAAAAATCTGATCGTGGATTTTACAGGCGTCAAGTTCTTTTCATCACAAACACTTGGCATACTTCTCGATGCCAGAAAAAAAATTACCAATATAAAAGCAACGATGGTCATCAGCGGAATCAATCCGCAGCTTTACCGTGTTTTTAAAATTACGAACCTTGATAAATTATTCAGCTTTTATCCAGACGCGCAAAGTGCGATTAGTGAACTTTCAAAGAAAAACTAAGCCGCGCTGAACCGAAAGTTTGAAAGGAGTACGGTATGGAAATGGTAAAACAATTCTCGATTTTTATGGTAAATAAGCCCGGTATATTGTCTCGTATTTTAGACGAATTCACGAATGCCAAAATAAATATTAAAGCATTGACGGTTATGGATTCTGTTGAGCACGGAGTTTTGAGGGTGGTGGCTGAAAACCCGGAAAAAATGCGAAATATTTTAAGTCAAACCAACATTCAGTTCAATGAAACCGAGGTACTTAGCGTAACACTGCCGAACCAATCGGGCGCGTTTGCGGCTGTTACGGATAAACTTGCAAAGGCGCATATCAATATAGCTTATGCTTATGTAACAAGCGGCGCAAAAGGCGGAAAAACAACAGCGATTCTGAAAGTCGCTGATGTTAAAAAGGCAATGAAAGTGCTTAAAACCACCGGCTCGCCTTCGGACGACAGAAGATTCGCCGAACGCAGAACACACGCAGCAAGAAGAGGCTAAAATAAAAAAATAAAAATATTTCTTGACAATATCTTGCGCGAAATATATTTATGATTGTTTGTTAAACACCTTAACGTGGAAATTTAATGTTCGAGTCTAAGAAAAACTGGCAAAACCATCTTACAATCCTCACAGAGGACAGGAATGTGGTCTGTTTGTTTGCCATTATGCCGGTAATTGTGGAGAATAACCCCTAAGAGACTTTTGAACATATATTTTGATTTTTAGAAGCCTTGCAGGGAACCGACCTTGCAAGGCTTTTTTGTTGTATCCGAATGAAAGATGAAAAATTATGAGCCTGGTTACATTTTTGTTGGTAAATAAAATTAAGCGTGAAAAGCAAAATGATGATAAACGTGGTTTGTTTAATATAATAGCAAATCGAACTGCAAAGTCTATACTAAGAGACAATGAAGCAGATATTATTGAAAAGGAACATAAAAATGAAACAATGGTATGAAACTTTGTATGAGAATAACGCGAAGAAATATGACTCTGAACGTTTTGTACAGGGAACAGTTGGCGAAGTTGATTTTATTGAAAAGGAGTTGAATTTTGACAAGACAAAAGCAATTTTGGATGTTGGCTGCGGTACCGGCAGGCATTCCATTGAATTAGCCAAAAGGGGCTATAAAGTTACAGGGATCGATTTGTCAAAAGCACAGCTTGAAAGAGCAAGGCATAAAGCCAAAGAGGCAAACGTGCAAATTGACTTCATACAAAAGGATGCGCGTAAATTACAGTTCAAAGAATGCTTTGATATGGCAATTTTGATTTGCGAAGGCAGTTTCGCATTAATGGAAACAGATGAAATGAATTTTAAGATCCTTCAAAATGTCTCAAAGGCTTTAAAGAAAGATGGAAAATTCATTTTAACAACATTAAACGCTTTATTTCCGCTTACGCATGATCAAACGATTGACGACCCCAATTTTAAAAAAATAGATTTCGATATAACGACTTTGAGGGAAACAGCTATTCTGAAATTCAGAGATGATTCTGAAAAAGAAAACCAGATTACCTGCAACATGCGGTATTACTGCCCTTCTGAAATTACATGGTATTTGAAATCATTGAAATTCAAAGATATAGGAATGTTCGGCTGTAAACTCGGCGCGTTCAATAGGGAAGATAAACTGTCAAAAGATGATTATGAAATACTGGTTATAGCGCAAAAATAACTGAAAGCAATCGATGAAGGGTAAATATATTATGGCTAAAATACCTGAATGGCAATATGACGAGTTTAAGCACTGCGGCGTGGATTTTTCCAATCCTAATGAAGTCGAACGATATCAGAATACACATCAACAGATGCGGGATTTCAGACGTGAAACCCTTGATATGATAAAACTGATTGGGATAACCAAGAAAGACACTGTTATTGATTTCGGCTGTGGAACCGGTGCGTTTGTTTTTAATGCTGCGGATAAATGTGGAAAAATTCACGCTGTTGACGTGTCGAAGGCAATGCTCGGCTTTTGCCAAAAGAAATGTAAAGAAGCGAAAATCTCAAATGTCAAATTTCATCGGGCAGGCTTTTTGACTTACGAACACAAGACGAAACCGGTCGATGTTATTATTAGCAAGTTAGCATTGCATCATTTGCCGGATTTTTGGAAACTAGTTGCGTTAAAACGGATGGCGTCAATGCTGAAAAAAGGCGGTAAGTTTTATCTTTCCGATGTAGTGTATTCATTCAAAGTCAATGCATTGAAGAATGCGGTACAGCAATGGATAAGGAAAACGTCCGCAAAAGGTCAATCTGACTTCAAACGCAGAATCGAAATCCATATTGGGCAGGAATTCAGCACTACCAACTGGATAATGGAAGGTTTGCTGAAACAGGCGGGTTTTAAAATATTGAAAGCCGAGTATAAAGATGGTTTCTTCGCAACGTATTTATGCAAGAAAAATTAAGGAATGACACATTGCACTTAAACATGCAAAAAAATAACCCCCAGCATAAAGCTGGGGGCTAACAAAATTTATTCAATTATTCAACTGTTACGCTTTTCGCGAGGTTACGAGGCTTATCGACATCGTGGCCGCGAAGAACGGCTGCGTGATAAGCAAGTATCTGCAATGGTACGACTGTAACCATCGGCTGAAGTTCTTCTGCAACTTCAGGGACAGGTATCAGGAAGTCCGCATACTGTTTAATGTTCTCGTCGCCCTGATTTGCAACAACAATGGTTCTTCCTCCGCGAGCACGAACTTCTTCGATGTTGCCGATGATCTTCTCGTACTGTGAACATCTTGTCGCGATAAATACCGCGGGCATACCTTCGTTAATCAATGCGATCGGGCCGTGTTTCATTTCAGCGGCAGGCAGGCCTTCGGCGTGAATATAACTAATCTCTTTTAATTTTAGCGCACCTTCCAAAGCTACAGGATAATTAAAACCGCGGCCCAAAAACAGCCAATTCTCGCGATCACAAGTTGCTTCGGCAATTTTCTTGATATGTTCAGAAAGAGAAAGTATCTGCTCAATTTTTGCAGGTATCTTTGAAAGCTCTTCTATATAAAATCTTGATTGCTCACTGCTCAAGTGTCTGCGTCGGCCAAGTTCGATAGCGAGCATCGCAAGAACAGCGACCTGCGCGGTAAATGCTTTCGTGCTGGCAACACCAATTTCAGGGCCTACTCTCAAATACACGCCAGTATCGGTTGTTCGTGCAATAGTAGAGCCTACAACGTTGACGATACCTAATGTCACGGCGCCTCGTTCTTTTGCCTGTTCGACTGCGGCCAATGTATCCGCTGTTTCGCCGGACTGACTAATCGCGATTACAATGGTATCATCTTCAATAATTGGATTACGGTATCTGAACTCGCTTGCGTATTGAGTTTCTGTATTGATCCTTGCCAACTGCTCGATCAAAAATTCGCCAATCAGGCCGGCGTGCCAGGCGGTTCCGCAGGCGTTGATGACTATGCGTTTTGCCCTTGTAAGCTCACGCCAGTATTTACTGATACCGCCAAGGATTATTCTGCCATCTCTTAAATCCAAACGGCCGCCTAAACAAGTGGCTAAAGATTTCGGCTGTTCGCAAATTTCCTTGAGCATATAATGCTGGAAACCGTCAAGTTCAATAGCATCAAGTGAAAATTCAAGTTGTTTAAGCTCTTTGTGTATCTCAACATTGTCAATGGTTTTGGTGTGGAAGCCTTTTGGTGTAATTGTAACCATTTCGTTATCGGCAAGATAAATAACCTGTGCAGTATGCTGAACGATGGCCGAGGCATCAGAAGCTATGATATATTCATTTTTGCCGAGACCTAAAATCAAGGGACTGCCCTTTTTGGCTCCAATAAGCATATCGGGATAATCGGTGCAAACAATTGCTAAACCATAAGTGCCGACCAATTCATTCAATGCGTGCTGAACGGCCCATTCAAAACGGTTTTGGCCATCTTTGGGGCATTCCTCGCTATCTGTATTTGCGTATAAATAACCAATTAGATTTGATATCACTTCTGTATCTGTTTCGCTTTGGAACTTACAGCCTTTGCCAATTAAGAAAGTCTTTAAGGCACTGTAATTTTCAATAATTCCATTGTGAACAAGCGCAATCTTGCCGGTGTAATCGAGATGCGGATGAGCGTTTACGGTATTTGGTTCGCCGTGAGTCGCCCAACGGGTATGACCAATTCCTAAAACTTCTTCATTGTTTGGCTGCGATAAAAGTGATTCAAGAACACTGATTCTGCCGCTAGACTTGGTGATTCTCAACACATGGTCATTGAGGAGACATACACCAGAGGAATCATAACCCCTGTACTCCAAACGCTTTAAGCCTTCAATCAGAATGGGTTGAGCAGGTTTGTTACCCAAATAAGCTACAATGCCGCACATAATGGTTTACCTCAAAAAAATATCAAAAAAGTATTAGCCTATTATATCGGCCAAAATTAGAATGTAAATAATCAAAGTCTTTGTTGCAAATTGAATCTAAATATAGTACTATTCAGCACCTAAACGGGGTGTAGCTCAGCTTGGCTAGAGCGTCTGGTTTGGGACCAGAAGGCCGTAGGTTCGAATCCTATCACCCCGATTGCCTTAAAGGCGATTGTCGCATTTAATCATTTCCAGCTTAAAGAGGAATAAAATAGGAAATAACTAAATTTTCTATGTTACCCAATCTATCTTTTCATATACTATAATAATACGTTAAATAGTCTATACTCAATTAAAAGGTTTATGAAAAGAATCACTCATAACTTATTTTTTAAAAAGCACTTAAGAAGCAGGCTGCTTTTTGTGTTGACGACAATTGTTGTCATTAATTCATTAATTGGATGCAGTGCAGACAAACGAAGAGAAGAAATAGACAAAAAAGCTGAAAAAATATTGGCAGACAAGCAATTTGAGGCGACAGGCAAAAAAAGCCCATTCTCGATAGAACGACCCAGTGATATTCTTCGCAAAAGACTGCTGAAGGGTCAAAACCTCCCTATTTCCGGCAAAGCATCTTTGGGGGCCGAAAATTTAGATAAAATTGAACACTGGCCGGAGAAAAATTATCCCGCACCAGTAATCAGTGGCAAAACCGCAGATATAAATGATGTAAATAATGCAGTTGTGATTTCACTTTTACAAGCATTAGAAATCGGAGCTTACAACAGCTTTGATTATCAAACACGAAAAGAAAATATCTTCCGAAGCGCGCTTGATCTCGAACTGGAACGCAACGAATTCAGGAATATTTTCTTTGCGCAAATTCAAAATCTAACCAGCACAGACACGACAGGCAATAGAACTGTTAGCGGAAATGTTTTGAGTCCATCGGCAGGCGTAAACAGAAGATTTATGAACGGTACGGAAGTCGCATCATCTATTGGTATCGATTTGGCAAAACTGCTTACCGCTGATAAAGAATCTTCTTACGGACTTTTCACAGATATGAGCATTACGATCCCGCTTATGCGAGGGTCTGGAAGGCATATTGTAACAGAACCGTTGGTACAGGCAGACAGGAATGTTATTTACGCATTTTGGGATTTTGAACAATTTAAAAAAGATTTCGCTGTTAATGTCGCCACCAATTATCTTTCGGTATTACAACAATTAGATGTTATAAAAAATAATATTGCGGATTACCAAAGCAGAATTGCATCGGCGAAAAGAAGCAGAATACTTGCGGACGCAGGCAGAATACAGGAGATAGAAGTTGATCAGGCCGTTCAGAACGAGTTAAGTTCAAGGCAAAGATGGATACGTTCATTCCAATCATATAATGAACAGTTAGATAATTTTAAAGTGTTCCTGGGATTGCCGCCAGATGCAAATCTAGTGCTTGATCCAAATGAGTTGGATAAAATTGTTGAATTATACAAAAAAATAATCGCTGATACACAAGCACAATCGCAAAGTGAAAATTTAGACGCTAATGATGCCAATAGTTTTGTACAACTAATTGAGCCTGAATATGAAAACAAAGGACGTTATGAGATTGAGGAAGTTAACGCCGTTCGATTGGCATTTTTTAACAGGCTTGATTTGAGAACCGTCGAGGGCCAGGTATATGATGCTCAAAGAAAAGTAACGGTCGCGGCTGATGCTTTAAGAGCCGAGTTGACATTATTCGGCAGTGCGAATATAGGATCGCGAAGGGCTTCAGTTGGTTCGGCGGCAAATGACAATGCGCGTTTTGTAACTAATGAAGGATTATTTCAATCGCTTGTAACATTGGATTTGCCAATCGAAAGAACGGCCGAGGCCGTTGCATACAGGGACAGCTACATAAACTTGCAGCAATCTGTACGCGATGTTCAATCTTTAGAAGATTCGATTAAACTTGATATAAGGAATGCTTTGCGGAGTCTGCTTGAATCGCGAGAAAATATGTATATTCAGGTAAAAGCGGTCGAAGTTGCACAAAAGCGAGTGCGAAGCGTAAACTTATTTCTCGAAGCAGGCCGGGCACAAATACGTGATTTGACGGAAGCACAGGACGCCCTGCTTTTGACACAAAACAATTTGACATCGGCGATTGTGCAGTACAGAATTGCGGAACTGGAGATTCAAAGAGATATGGGTGTTTTGGAAATAGATGAAAATGGTCTTTGGAAAGAATTTGTTCCACTTTCGCGGGAATGACAAACAATGGCTGGATATATTCCAGGAGCTAAATTATGAAAATATTGAATACGAAATACATAATCGGCGTAGCGGTAGTCGCGGCGGCGATTTTGCTGACAACCGGATACTTGCTCACAAAAAGAGATGCGCCTTCTGAATTAAGCGGCCCAACATATACAGTAAAGAAAGGCCCTTTAAGAATCAGCTTTGTGGAATCTGGAACGATAAAGGCCAGAGATCAAATCATACTTAAGAATGAAGTTGAAGGTAGAACACTGATCACTTATGTTGTGCCTGAAGGAACACGCGTAAAAAAAGGCGAACTGCTGATTGAATTAGACGTTAGCGATCTTGAAGACAAAAAAATAGACCAGGAAATATCGGTACAGAACGCGGAAGCGGAATATGTAAGCAAAAAGGAAAATCTTGAAGTTGTAAAAAATCAGGCAAAAAGCGATGTTGACCTTGCGGAACTGACTTTGGATTTCGCAAAACAGGATTTGGAAAAATATATCAAAGGCGATTACCTGAATGAACTGCATAAGGCCGATGCGGCGATTACGCTCAATAAGGAAAAATTTGAGCGTGCAAAAGATACGCTAATGTGGTCTGAAAAACTGGCAGAGGAAGAATTTATTTCCATTACCGAACTTCAAGGCGACAGACTTGCAAAAGATGAAGCAGAAATGAACGTTCAAATAGCGGAGAGAGATAAAAAACTGCTCGAAGAGTATACGTACAAACGAAACCTTGCGAAATATCAGAGCGATGTAAACCAGGCGGAAATGGCCCTTGAGAGAACCAAACGCAAGGCGCACGCCGACGTCATACAGGCTGAAGCAGAGCTGACAGCCAAGACAGCCGAGTACGGCCGACAAAAAGACAAGCTAGCTAAAGTCGAAATGCAGATTTCCAAAACAAAAATATACGCACCTGACGATGGCTTGGTTATTTATGCAAGCAGCGCAAAAAATACAGGCGGCTGGCGAGGCTCAAATTCGGAACCGCTTGACGTAGGACGGGAAGTATCGGAACGCGAGGAACTGATATATCTGCCGACAGGCAGCGCATCGGATGCCGAAATTATGGTTCACGAATCATATTTGAAAAAGATCAGCATCGGAATGCCAACAATTATTACGGTTGATGCCTTGCAGGGTAAGGCGTATTACGGAACGATACAATCAGTTGCGCCGCTGCCTGACGCGAAAAGTATGTGGATGAATCCTGATTTAAAACTGTACAGTACGAAAGTAACTATCGATGGGGAAGATTTAACGCTGCGAAGCGGTATGAGCTGCCAGGCGGAAATTATCGTTCAGCAGGAGAAAGAGGCGTTGTATGTTCCGCTGCAGGCGGTTATAAGGATCGGACAGGAACCGACAGTGTTTGTGAAGAATGGAAAATCATTCGAAGCAAAAACCGTAAAAGCAGGATTGGATAACAACAAGGTAATTCATATTACCCAAGGCCTGAAGGACAGAGATGTTGTGCTGCTGAACCCGCCATTGAAATCTGCGGCAATTTATACAAGGGAAGATTCAGAATATGGCGATAAAATCACTAGTGGTTTGAAAAATGTCGAAACAACCAATGCACAAGCTGCAACTGTTGTGCCTGAATCGCAGGAAAAGGTTCAAGATGAAGAGCGAAAACATAAGCGCAATCGACAAGATAGTAATGAGCCCCAAAAAGAGACTGCGATGCAGTTTGGAAATATGACTCCTGAAAAAATGGAAGAGATGAAGAAAAAGTTTGAAAGTATGAGCCCGGAAGAACAGGCAAAGGCAATCGAGAAATTTCGTAAGATGGCTGAAGGCGGAAATTAATTATATTTGCAATGAATATAGTAAAGTTTGAAAATATTCGGAAGATATATGAGATGGGAAGCGAACCTGTGCGGGCGCTTGATGGGGTAAGTATGTCTTTTGAAAAAGGAAGTTTTTGGGCGATAATGGGGCCAAGCGGGTCGGGCAAAAGTACGATGATGAATATTCTGGGCTGCCTTGACCGCCCTACTTCTGGGCAATATTTTCTTCAGGATAAAGATGTAAGTACGCTTGCAGATGATGAACTTAGCGACATAAGATTGAAATACATAGGCTTCATTTTTCAAAGTTTCAACCTGATTCCACAGTTGACGGTTCAAAAAAATATTGAACTGCCTTTGTATTATCTTGGATGGAGCGCAGAGGAAAGCGCCATAAAGGCACAGGAACTGGCGGCTAAAGTCGGGCTTGAGAGCAGACTTAATCACAGGCCTGCGCAGCTTTCAGGCGGTCAGATGCAAAGAGTCGCGGTCGCAAGGTCGCTGGCGGCTGATCCCCATATAATTCTTGCCGATGAGCCGACGGGTAATCTCGACAGTCATACCGGCGATCAGATAATGCAACTCTTGACAAATTTGAACCGCGAAGGCGTTACGATCATAATGGTAACACACGAGCCGGACATAGCGGCTTATGCGCACTTTAGATTGCATATGAAAGATGGAAAAGTTGAAAGAATAGACCAAAACTAATGAAAATACATCAATCAAAATTTATGCGAAACATTTGGTCGGGCATTGAAAATTTGCTGCTGCATAAGCTGCGGTCGTGTCTGACAATGCTGGGTGTTGTATTTGGTGTAGGCAGCGTTGTAGCGATGCTGGCGGTTGGTGAGGGTGCAAGCAAAGATGCACTTATGCGAATTCAAAAGCTGGGCAGCAATAATATTATAATTAATTCCATAAAATCGATCGAAGAAGCACAATCTTCGCAGCATTCGCATATGAGTATTTATGGTTTGACTTATCTGGATTACGACAGAATAAAATCTAATTTTCCAACTGTTAAACAAGTAGCGCCGGCAAAATTAATTCGCAAAGAGTCTAAAGTAGGTGGAAATACGCTGGAACTGCGAATTGTAGGCACAACAAGCGAATGGTTTGAATTAGTGCCGAGGCAGATACTGGCGGGAAGAGTTTTCGATCAAAGGGATGTCGAAAATATTTCGGCGGTCGCGGTGCTTACTGAATTTGGCGCAAGGAGACTGCTGGCAAACAAAAATACAATCGGTCAGCCAATTAAAATCGGCGGCGACAGCTTTGAGGTGGTAGGGATTCTCAAAAACGAAGAAGGAATGGCAGGCAACATTCAAATACCTGACCAGCAGGTTGACGCGTATGTGCCGATCAGCACGGTAAAAAAATATTTCGGCGATACGTTCTTTAAAAGAACAAGCGGTACGATGACTTTTGAACTCGTTGAACTGCATCAGATCATAGTGCAGGTGGATGATATTAAAAATGTCGAGATTTCAGCGGCAGGTATAGAAAGGATGCTCAAGAACTTTCATAAGAAAGATGATTATGTTATGAGTGTTCCGCTGGCACTGCTGAAAGAAGCCGAGGCGAACAAACGAAGATTTAATATTGTTCTTGGTTCTATCGCCAGCATAAGTCTGCTTGTAGGCGGTATCGGAATTATGAATATTATGCTTGCGTCTGTTACTGAACGAACGCGAGAAATCGGAATCAGGCGTGCTATCGGCGCAAAGAGACGGCAAATCATAAGCCAATTTCTCATCGAAACGGTTGTGCTTTCCACATTGGGGGGAATTGTGGGACTTGCAATGGGGATTACAATTCCTTTGATCATCACTTATTTTACGAAAATGCCGACGGTTGTTACGCCGATGAGTATTTTTCTGCCGTTGTGCATAAGCGTCGGTATCGGTATAATATTCGGGCTTTACCCTGCGATAAACGCCGCTAAAGTTGACCCTATTATCGCCCTTCGGCACGAATAGCAAGAATCCGCTTTGCTCCGACACTTCTATATATTTCAATATTGTTATTTAAACTGATTTTGTTATACTAATTTTTTACATTATTCAAGGACGATATATGTTTAAAAAATTATTGATACCTCCGAGAAAAGTTTCGTTGAGAAAAGGATTTTACAAGCTGACGGATACAGCGGTTTTAAAGTTTTATCAGGACGATTCAATCAGCAGCGAAGGATATAAAATCGAAATCCTTCCTGATGGTACACAAATTTATTCCGCAACTGAAGCGGGAAGTTTTTACGCAATTCAAACCCTGAAAGACCTTGCCGTAATTTATAACGATAAAGTGCCCTGCTGCGTTATAGATGATAAGCCCGATTTTGCAAGGCGAGGAGTTTATCTTGATTGTTCGCGGGGAAAAGTTCCGAAATTAAGCACGCTGAAGCATCTAGTCGAAAGGCTTGCGCACTGGAAAATCAACGAGCTGCAATTATACATCGAAAATGTTTTCACTTTCAAAAAGCATCCTGAAATCGGAAAAGGTTACAGTCCTTTTACGCCGGCGGAAATTCTGGATTTGCAGGAATATTGCAAAAAATACCATATCAGACTTGTCGGTTCGTTGGCAAGTTTCGGGCATTTTGAAAGGGTTCTGTCTTTGCCGAAATATCAGAATCTTGGCGAATTGGCAGGATATAGAGGGTATCCGGGCGGAACTACGCTTTGCCCTACTGACCCAGGTTCGATAAAACTTGTGAGCGATTTATACAGTGAATTTGTTCCGTTGTTCGAAGCGGATGATTTTAATGTTTGCTGTGATGAGACGTGGGAATTGGGTGAAGGCAGAAGTAAAAAACTGGCGGACAAAATCGGAAAAGGCGAACTGTATCTGCAATTTCTGTTAAAGATTTATAATTTGTGTCAAAAGTATGGAAAGCGGATGAATGTCTGGGCCGATATTGTTTTGAAGCATCCTGAACTGCTAAAGAAACTGCCTAAAGATATTGTGATGCTGAACTGGGAATATGAAGCGGAAGGTAAAAATATTTACAGAACGAAAGAAATTGCCAAAGCGGGTCTGCCGTTTATGGTTTGTCCGGGTACGAGCAGTTGGCTGACGCACGGGACTCGAATGCCGGCTTCGATGGGAAATATCACGAATTTTGCCAAACAGGGAAGAAAATTCGGAGCCGAAGGTTTGCTGAACACCGATTGGGGCGATCAGGGACACAGGAATTTACTCGGCGTAAGTCTGCATAGCTTTGCACACGGTGCTGCTCAAAGCTGGAATGGCAAAGCGGTTGATAATGAGAATTTCACGGATAATTTCTGTTTCAATTTCTTCAGTCAGAAGGATAATAAACTTTCCAAGGCAATTCAAAAACTTGGCAGAAATTATATTACTTGCGGAACAAATGTACCAAATAGAAGCTGGCTTTATCTTGCACTGATTGAGCCTGCAAAGAATATTGAGCCGGATAGTTATATTTATCAAATGAACGATAAAGGGTTGAAGGAAATAATAAATAGAACCGCATTGGCTAAAGCCCGCCATACAAATAGTTTTGAAAATATAGCACTAGAAGAAATCGTACTTGCGCAAGAAATGGATAAGCTGGCGGCAAAAAGAGCATTGGCTCTGAAGCATAAAAATTATTCAGAGTTAAAGAATGTCAGCAAAGAAATACAGAAGATGGCGGACGAATTTAAAAGATTGTGGCTAATAAGAAATAAGCCGTCGAGATTGAAAGATAATTTGAAATTATTTAAAAAAGCCGCAGAAAATTTTTAGCCACAGAGAAATACAATAAAATGAGAGTAATTGGTTTGATGTCCGGAACAAGTGCCGATGGGGTTGATGCGGCAGTTGTCGAAATAAAAGGAACACAAGTGAAAACACTTGCGTTCGATACCTTTGAGTTTTTGCCTGAAGTGCGGAAGCAAATTCTTGAACTTGGTGAGCAAAAATGCGTATCTGCGGGCATAATTTCTGATTTTAACTTTCAGCTTGGCGAGATTTTCGCCGACGCGGTTATTAAATTGTGCAAAAAAAATAAAATCAGCCTTAAAACTATCGATTTGATCGGTTCGCACGGCCAAACGATTTTTCACAGACCTTCAACAAGTACGCTTCAAATTGGCGAATCTTCTATAATCGCATACAGAACGGGTATAACAACGGTTTCTGATTTCAGGCCTAAAGATATTGCGGCAGGCGGTCAAGGCGCACCGCTTGTGCCGTTCGCTGATTACTGGCTTTTCAAGAATAAAAAGAAAAGCCGAGCGGTTCAGAATATCGGCGGGATTGCAAATGTCGCATATCTGCCGGCTGGTTGTTCGTCGAATGACATTATCGCGTTCGATACAGGGCCGGGGAATATGATTATCGACAGGCTGGTATTTCTGCTGACGAAAGGCAAACAGCATTTTGATAAAGGTGGAAAAATCGCGGCACAGGGGAAAATTAATTATAAAATATTGAAGCAGATGCTCTCCAATTCATATTTTAAAATCAAGCCGCCAAAATCAACCGGCCGGGAGTTTTTCGGAAAAGAATATACGGATATTTTTTATAAAAAGCTGCCTAACGAAGATATTATAACTACAGCGACAGCTTTTACAGCGATGAGTATCGCGGACGCATATAACAGATTTTTGCCCGCGATTCCAGATGAAATAATCCTTTGCGGCGGCGGTGCGAGAAATAATACTCTTGTAGAAATGCTGAAAGAAAATATTAAAGGCAAAATATTGTTTTCCGATGATTTCGGAATAAACACTGACGCGAAAGAAGCGGTATCTTTCGCAATCCTGGCTTACGCGACAATAAAACGAATAGCTAATAACGTCCCCAGTGCAACGGGTGCGAAGAATGCGGTAGTTTTAGGGAAAGTAACATACGCAAAATGAAACGCATATTACCAACAACAGAAAAACGTAACAAGAAAAGCGCAAATATTGACAAACTTTCAACGCTTGAAATTGTCAAACTTATCAACAGCGAAGATATGCTCATCGCCGGTGCTGTCGGCAAAGAAGCGAAAAAAATCGCGGCGGCGGTCGAAATGATCGTCGAACGATTTAAAAAAGGCGGAAGACTGTTTTACGTTGGCGCAGGTACAAGCGGAAGATTAGGAGTATTGGACGCTTCGGAATGTCCGCCGACGTATGGGGTAAATCCCCTGCTTGTCCAGGGAATCATTGCGGGCGGCAAACGTGCACTGGTGCGGGCAGTTGAAGGCGCTGAAGATAAAATCAACGACGGCATCACGGCAATCGCGAAGAAAAAAATTAAAACGAATGATGTTGTTGTCGGAATCGCGGCCTGCGGATTGACGCCTTTTGTTCGAGCGGCTTTGAAAGAAGCTAAAATACGGAAAGCAGGTACAATTTTCGTAACTTGTGCGCCCGAGGTTGCAAACGGTAATGATGCTGAAATTCTTATCAACCCTGTTGTTGGGCCGGAAGTTATTACTGGTTCAACACGGATGAAGGCGGGAACGGCAACCAAACTCGTCTTAAATCTGCTTACAACTACAACGATGATCAAGATGGGAAAAGTTTACGGCAATCTAATGGTCGATTTAAAAGCAACAAATAATAAATTGAAGGATAGGTCTGTCAGGATTGTTGCCGAGATAACTGGACTTCCGAAAAGCAAAGCAAACGCCCTTTTGAAAAAAGCTGACGGCAAAGTTAAAATTGCGATAGTAATGTATTTTAGAAAATGCGATTTGCAAAAAGCGATAGAAATATTAGATAGTTGCGGACAATCTTTGCGTAAGGCTATTGAAAACAAATGAACGGAATTGATTTTATAATTGTAGCGGCATCGGTCGCGTTGCTTTTTGTTATTTCTTACGTTTTTGGGCGAAAAGAAAACAATACGGATGATTTTTTTCTTGGTCAAAGAAAAGTGCCGTTGTTTGTGGCGTGTCTTTCTTTTATCGCAACAGAAGTCAGCGCATTGACAATCGTGGGCGTACCGGCAACTGCTTACAGCGAAAATTGGGAGTATCTGCAATTTTTTGTGGGATCGGCGGCTGCCAGGATTTTAGTCGCCTTTCTTTTTATACCAGTATTCTACAAATACAACTGCACAAGCATCTATGAATTTTTGCGGCATAGATTCGGATCACAAACTCAATACGCAGGTTCGATTTTTTTCTTTATCACACGATTAATCGGTTCAGGTGTGCGACTTTATGCGGCCTGTATGGCGATTGGCATTATTATGGGATGGCGGATCGATCTTACGATCGCATTGTTTATTATAGTAAGCATTATATTTATCGCTTATGGCGGCGTTAAGGCGGTTGTTTGGGCGGGAGCTTATCAGGCTATCGCATTTTTCACCGCGGGTATTGCACTGCTTATTTATCTCTACTTGCATATCAATGGAGGGCTATCGGCAATATGGCAGACGGCAGGCGAAGCAGGCAGGCTAAGTGTTTTCAATTTGAAACTCGATTTTAATAATCCAACGACATTCTGGGCAGGGACGGCAAATGCGTTCTTTATTGGCTTGGCCGTGTTTGGAACGGATCAGGAACTGATGCAAAGACTTTTAACGGTTGAAACAAGACGTAAAAGTCAAAACGCGATAATGCTGACGATATGCGGAGCGCTGCCGATTTTGTGCATTTATCTGGCTATCGGAACATTGTTTTATGTTTTCTTCACACAGAATCCGAATATACCGGGACCTGAAGAGACAAAAAAAGTATTATCGTATTACACGGCTAATTTTCTGCCTGCGGGTTTAAAAGGACTTGTGCTTGCGGCCATTGTTTTGGCAAGTATCGATTCGCCTTTATCTTCGCTTTCTTCTTCATTTGTAATGGATATTTACAAGCCGTTAATAAAAAAACAGGCATCAGAAAAACATTATCTTAATGTTTCACGCGGCGGTATCATAGTTTTTGGGCTTATACTCGCTGGAATCGCACTTGCGTGTCAGCCGATAAAAAATATTTTGTGGTTTGCATTCGAGATTATATCGGTAACAGGCGGCGCTACACTTGGGATTTTCTTATTAGGTGTTTTAACGAAGCGTAAATCAAATATTGGTAACGTAGCGGCAATGATTATAAGCACCGTATCAATGACCACATTATTGCTTTTAAAGCATAACGGAATCATAGGCCTTGCTTGGAGTTGGCTGATAGTTCTTGGCACGATCGAGACATTCGTTTTAGGATTTGTTTTCAGCTATATTCCTGATTTCCATAAGTAATCCTCAAAAATATTCCAGGCAGGATATTTTAACCCCGCCTGGAACATTAAGGGGAATAAAATTTTAGTTAAATTCTTTTAAGGCATCATTTTTCCCTTCTTCTAAAGGGATAACGCTTTTAGCCGCTTTAGTTTTGGCGGTAAAAGCAATTTTCTTTTCAGCTTTCTTTGCTGTGCCTGCGGCAATATGATGAATTGTATGGTCAAAGTTTGTTAATTTCTGTGTATGGCTTCGTTCGATTTTAGGAACGGAATTCTTAATAGTTTGTTTGCCGTTGTTTCCGCCGACAAGATTTACCAAATCCTGTACTATCAGATTCATCTGCTCAGATTGTGCGCTTAATTCTTCGGAAGCACTTGCGGATTCCTCGGCGCTGGCAGCGTTCTGCTGGGTAACTTTATCCATTTGAGCAACCGCGGTATTGACCTGATCAATACCTTGAGCCTGTTCAGATGAAGCAGCAGCTATCTCACCGACGAGGTCGGTTGTCTTGCCGATGCTTTGAACTATTTCATCAAGAACTTTGCCAACCTCGGCAGCGATATCAACGCCATTCTTTGAATTCTTTACAGATTCTTCAATCATATTGGCGGTATTTTTTGCTGCTTCTGCCGAACGCATCGCTAAATTGCGAACTTCCTCAGCAACAACCGCGAAACCTTTGCCCGCTTCGCCCGCACGTGCTGCTTCAACGGCGGCATTCAACGCGAGCAGGTTTGTTTGGAATGCTATTTCATCAATGACCTTTATGATTTTCGCTGTTTCATCAGATGATTTTTGTATA
Organism: Planctomycetes bacterium GWF2_42_9; assembly: GCA_001825675.1. Lineage (GTDB taxonomy): Bacteria > Planctomycetota > Phycisphaerae > Sedimentisphaerales > UBA12454 > UBA12454. Next base: position 29,018 of record MHYA01000173.1, read on the forward strand.
TCTTTTATCGCATCGCTCATTCGGCCCATAGCTTCTGTTCCGTTGCCGGCAGCTTTACGTGCTTCGGCGGCGAGAGTGTTTGCCTGTTGTGCGTTGTCAGCATTTTGTTTTGTCATTGAAGCCATTTCTTCAAGACTCGACGACGTTTCTTCCAAACCGGCTGCCTGTTCTGTCGCACCTTCTGCCAATGACTGCGAAGCACTAGATACCTGGCCAGCGGCAGAAGAAACCTGCTGCGAACCGTCCGTGAGGCCCGCAATGACACGATTGATCGGTCTGACTATGCTTATTGAAAGGAAAATGCCGAGGAACAAAGCAAGAACTGTACCGACAACAAGCGTTATTACCATAACAACGCTGCTGAAAGTCGCCTGATTGATCGCTTTATTCTTTGCTGTATTTGCGTTTTCAACATTGAATTTCGCGAGTTTTTCCAATGCCTCAAATGTAGCAGCATCTTTTTCTTTTGTATCTACCATAATCAGCTTGTTGGCGGCTGTATATACGTTTGATGCTTTATCAATTTCATTGTAGATAGTTTGAAACCCTTTAAATACTCCGTCTGCGGAAATTTGCATTTCACTGTAAGCGGCATTTTGACCATCAACATTCGCGGCAGTCGCGTTTTGTCGTATTTTCGCAACGCAGCTATGGAAATGTTCGTGAGCAAGCCGCATATCTTTTAAAGCATCCGAGATAACGGGATTTGTAGTCTGAAAAGTGCCGCTCCACTTGGCAAAATTGCAGCCGGTATGATCGTCTCCGCCGTGGAAATCATTTTTAGTACGAATAAATTCGCTAACATTATTGAGCAGTTTGTAATGATCCGCTTTGAAAGATTCTATTTTGTTTTTCAAATCATCAGGATTGAGAATATTGACTTTATCAAGTTCCTGGCACATCTTCATAAACTTATCGTTTTCTTCTCGCCAGTCAGTGATGAGAGAATTAAGCTGTTGATATATTTTATCTTCCTCGGAGCTTCGCGGGAGGGTTTCATAAGTTTCCTTTGCCGCGGCATAACTTTCACGAGCACGGTTTATAAGCGCATATTGTTCCTGTCTTTGTTCAGGTGTAAGATTAGGATTGAGCAGGCCTCTTAAACCGCCCTTTAATTCGGCTAAATACTTGCTGATTTCCTGCATACTCTGAACGCTTGGCAGATAGACATTGCCAATACTGTTGATTTGTTTTTTAGCGGTTTTAAGGCCGAAAAAGCCCGTTAAACCGATAACACATATAATGACTGTAGCAAGCGAAAAACCGGTAATCAGCTTTGTGCTTAGTTTCATATTCTTAAACATTTTAATTTCCTTTCAAATTATTATTGAACTGTTTTTTTTTGAATTGGATTTTGAGATTAATCCGCTACGGCGTTAAGAGCAGTTAAATTTGTGCCGCCGAGAACTTTATCGATATCGAGCAGAATTTTTACCGATTCGCCGACCTTACCCATACCAAGAATAAAATCCGTGTTTACGGCTGCATCAAATTGCGGCGCCTCTTCTATATTCTCGCCGTCAATATCGAGCACTTCCTGAACATGATCGACAACGATGCCGGTACTGAATTTTCGGCCCTCCTGATGAATTTCGACTACGATGATGCACGTTTCTTCAGTAACTTCTGCGGTTTCCATACCGAATTTCGTCCGCAAGTCTATTACAGGTATAACCTGTCCGCGGAGATTTATTACGCCTTTAACATACGAAGGCGTTTGGGGTACAGCGGTTATATCCATATAACCTATAATTTCACGGACTTTGAGAATTTCCAGGCCGTATTCTTCGCAACCGAGAGCGAAAGTTAAATACTTGCCTTCTCTATCCTGCAGGGTTTTGCTTGTCTGCTCTTTTTGAGATGCTGCATTTGACATAATGCGTCTCCTATAAAATAAAAAAAATCTTAAGCTGAAACCGTTCCAGCATATATCAACAGCGCTGACTGTAATTTTTAGCTGACAGGGCTAACATAACAAAAAACAGTAACGCCAGTCTTTTTTGAAATGGATTACTTCTTGCTGAAATACGGTGGATCACTTTTTGCGGAACTAATTGCTGCTGCCAAGCCTTGAATTGCTGTGAACATTTCTTTGGCTTTGCTGTTACGTATCTTCGGCCAACTTTTGGAGCAACATTATTTCGGGTAATACCAGATTTTCAGAATGGTTGTGCAAAAACTTCTTGTAAAAATGAGTATTTCGGTTATTATAGCCTATAACCCTTGCACAATCTTTTGTGCTGTTTTGTACCACTTAAAAGGTCTTAACATAAATACTTGACAATTTTTGGATATAATTATATTAACTGGATACGTAAATATCATCAAATGAAGGGATTTAGAATGAAACAGACGGTAATCTTTGTTTTTATAGCATTCATAATTTTTGGCAATTCTTTTGCGGGAACACAAGATTATGTCAAGGCGGGCGAATTCAAAAGAATTTACGATCCCTCATTCGGTGAAGACAGAAGATGGTATATTAACGATCATTGCTTTATCCGCGACGCAAACGGCACTTGGCATATGTTCGGCATCACTCATCAGGAGCCGATGAACCCGCACGATGAAGATTATTTCGCACACGCGACTTGCTCCACTCTTACAGGCGTATGGAAAAAAGAACCGTTTGCGATGAAGGTCGATCCAAACTTTGGCGAGATACATCTTTGGGCTCCGCACGTAATATATCACAACGGCCTTTATTATATGTATTATTGCGGCGGCAGCGACAAAGGTAGTACCAAATATCAAATCAATCTCGCGACTTCAAAAAATCTTTACGACTGGACAAGAGTAAAAGAAAATCCGATGGTTGTCGATGGCTTCGATGCAAGAGACCCGTTTATTTACCGTATGAAAGACAAATGGGTGATGTACTACACTGCCAACAGTAAGCCAGAAGGCGGCAACCATGTAGTTTATGCAGTTACGAGCAAAGACCTTCTTCATTGGTCGGACAGAAAACTTGTTTACACAGACCCCGGCGTTGGAACTTGGGGTGGAAATACCGAATCGCCGCAGGTTATTCGCAGGGGCAAATATTATTATCTGTTCATCGGGCCGGGCGCAGCCTATACGCAAACAACCGTCTATCGCAGCACCGACCCATTCAACTGGGTATATGACGCAAATGTTCCTGTTCTCAAAACACATGCCGCTGAAATCGTTCGCGATATAGGCGGACAATGGTATATAAGCCATTGCGGCTGGGATCAGGGCGGAGTTTACCTTGCGCCATTAATTTGGAATGACGGCGTTGATGATAATGACACATCGCTTCCGCCCGGCGGCGAAGTCAAAAAGCTATCGCGTGCAACTTATATAGACAAAATGAAGGCAGGCTGGCTCGGTCAAATGGTTGGCGTAACATGGGGATTTCCCACCGAATTTAAATGGAATGGCAAGATAATACCTGACGCGAATGTGCCGGTATGGACTTCAAACATGTTTGATGGAGCTTTTTGGC
>MHYA01000173.1:32505-59927 GCA_001825675.1 Planctomycetes bacterium GWF2_42_9
AATGACATTCCTCAAAACGCTCGATGATTATGGTTTTGATGTCTCGTATAAGCAGGCAGGAATAGATTTTGCCAACAGCAAATATGAGCTTTGGCACGCTAACTACTATGGCAGAGAAAATCTTCGTAAAGGTATCGCCCCACCGGATTCAGGGCATCCGCAATTTAACACCCACGCAGATGATATTGATTATCAGATCGAGGCCGATTACGCAGGTTTGATTTCACCCGGTATGCCGCATTTTGCCGTTGAACTTGGCAATAAATTTGGACGGATTATGAATTACGGCGATGGTTTATATGGCGGTCAATTTGTTTCTGCGATGTACAGTATCGCATTTTTTGAAAATAATATTCAAAAAATAATAAATAAGGCTTTGGCGTATATTCCAGCCGAGAGCCAATACGCACAGGCAATAAACGACACTATTCAATGGCACAAGAAATATCCAAAAGATTGGCGAAAGACCTGGAACTTACTGCTTGATAAATATCATAAAAATATGGATTACAGGAAATTCTCCTGTGATAAGGGTGATTTTAATATCGATGCCAAGATCAACGGTGCTTATATTGTGATGGGGCTGCTTTACGGCAAAGGCAACATCGAAGATACCATAAAAATCTCTATGCAGTGCGGCCAGGATTCTGATTGCAACCCCTCAAGCGCCGCAGGAATTTTATTCACAACTATCGGATACGCCAAGTTGCCTGAAAAATACAAATCAGCAGATCAGACCAAAAAATTTTCCTACACCGCTTATAACCTTCCAGAACTATTCAATGTTTGTGAGAAATTGACGGAAAAATCAATTTCAGCCAATGGCGGCATTGTTCAAAAGGACACTTTCTCGATTCCGATTTATCCTGCGAAAACAGAAGTTTTAGAAAAATGCTACGCACCGGGCAAAATTTCTAACAGTAAATTTACCGAAGAAGAAATGAAACAGATTTCTCAATAATAACTTTGGGGATTAATTATGAAAAAACTACTCAAAAGTATACTAATCGTACTCTTTGCGTCTTTCGCCTTCGCACAGGATAGCGTATTCAAGAGCTTCGCCTATACTGACAGCGACAAGCTAATGGATGAAAACGGCGAGATAAGATTCATAAGTTTTAATGTGCCCTGCCTTCACTATAATGAAGACAATATGGCATTTGAGGAAACTAACCCCTGGCGAATATCCAATGAATTTGAGATCAACGATGCGTTGGAAGCTGTTCGGCAGATGGGCGGACAGGTAATCAGAATTTACTCATTGTCTGTTCGGCAAATCGGTGAAGACCCCAATATTCCACGGCATATTAACGGGCCGGGACAATTTGATGAAGAAGCGTTTAAGGCATTGGATATTGTTTTGGATGTCGCGAATAAAAAAGGCATTCGCGTAATCATACCAATAATAGACAACTGGAAATGGTGGGGTGGAATTCCTGCACTAGTCGAATATCGGAAGAAAAACTTCGATGATTTCTGGACAGACGAACAATTATTCAACGATTATAAAGATATTGTAAATTATTTAGTTAATCGCAAAAATACAATCACAGGCATTCAATATAAGGATGATAAAGCCATTCTTGCGTGGGAAACAGGCAACGAACTCACCTGCCCTGCAAAATGGACAGCCAAAGCGGTCGCATATATTAAGAGCATCGATAATAATCACCTTGTAATGGACGGCTATCATTCTAATTATTTCAGAGAAGAATCACTCGCGGATAAAAATATCGATCTCTTGACAACGCATCATTATTCAACCAATCCGCAGGAAAACGTAAATCAAATAAAGAAAAATATTGTCAAAAGCCGAGGCAAAAAACCTTACATAATCGGCGAGTTCGGTTTTATACCGACAAACGGGGTCGAAGCAATTCTAAACACAATTCATAATGAGAATATCACCGGCGCTTTGATATGGTCGCTTCGTTTCCGCAATCGCGACGGCGGCTTTTATTGGCATCACGAACCTTTAGGCGGCGATTTATTCAAAGCGTATCATTGGCCGGGGTTTGAATCTGGAAAAGCGTATGATGAAAAGAATCTGATGAGCCTGATGCGAAGCAGAGCATTTAAAATCAGGAATATTGCCGAGCCTGCGATTGAAAAACCGGCAGCACCAATAATGCTGGATGTGATCGATAATTCGCGCATCAGTTTCCAGGGCAGCGCAGGCGCAGAATCCTACATAATCGAACGTGCAGCGGATATAAACGGCCCGTGGGTAGTTGCTGGCGAGAATGTTTCCGATGCTGATTTCCAGTACAGACCAATTTTCAATGATACCAACGCACCTGTCGGAAGTAATTGTTTTTACAGAGTTAAAGCCAAAAACAGCGCAGGCGTTTCGGGAGTATCGAATGTCGCAGGGCCGGTTCATATTTATTGCAAAACGCTGATCGATGAAATGGGTGATTTCAGCAGGATCAAAAGCCGAAAAGGAAAGCTGTCTGTTGAAAGCCATCTTTCACGCAAGTTTAAAGAAGATTGTTATCGAATCGCAGGCACTGGCGGAAGTGAAATAATCTATTACGTTCAAGAACCTATAATTTCATTCAAGGTATTTTCTTTCTTCGAGGGAAAAGCCGGGACTTTTAAATTCTGGGTTTCAGAAGATGGTAAAAAATATACATCTATAAAATACGATTCACAAAGTTATCCGGCAGGCAAAGGGCTATATGATTACCAATTGCCTGTTATGTTCACCAGTGCTTTCGGTAATTCGAAATATAAATATCTCAAAATTGAATTTACAGGCAAAGCGCAAATCTCACGTGTCGGCATAAAATACGGCGCAGAGCCTTCTAAATTCACACGCAAATATTCACCAACAGGTTTTATCAAAGGCTTTACCTGGGGCTGGACAGGCTGGCGAGGCCAATATCTCGGCGATGAGCCTGCGGATTCGATGAAGAAACTTGCGGAAACGAACACAGAATGGGTTTGTATTTCTTTCGGCGCTGATATGGAAAAACCTGACATCCCTGTTATTCAATGGGGCGATAGTTATCAGCGTATGGCGACGGATGCGGAAATTCGCAGAGCTATTCAGCTTGCAAGAGACAATAATTTGAAAATTATTTTAAAGCCTGTGGTAAACGTTTATGACGGAACCTGGCGTGCGTGGATAAAATTCAATGACGCTTCCGGCGTAAAAGATATGGCCAAATGGGATAAATGGTGGTCGGACTTCCGAGCATTTCTTATTCATTACGCGAAAATCGCCCAGGAAACGAAGTGTGAAATGTTATGCCTCGGTTGCGAAATGGAATCCACAGAAGAATTCGAATACAGATGGCGTAATCTCATAATTGAAATGCGGCAAATTTATGATGGCCCTATCACATATAATTTCAATCACGGCAGAGAAGGCTTTATTAATTGGCTTGATGCCGTTGATATTATTGGTGTAAGCGCATATTATCCGGTCGGCACAGATGATGTCGAATTGGCATTAAAAGACGATTTGAGCAAAATTCCAGCTTCAGATACTTCTGTCGCAGCGCAGAAACGCAGATGGATACCAATCCGCAACGACCTTGAGAAATTAAGCAAAAAGGTTAATCGCCCTGTTTTCTTCATTGAACTTGGTCTTTGCAGCGCAAAAGGATGTTCTGCTGCGCCTTGGACTCACGAAGACCCGAATATGATTTATGACGCTGATGAACAGGCACGCTTCTATCAGGCAGCTTTTGAAACCTTCTGGAACGAGCCTTGGTTTATTGGATACGCATGGTGGGAATGGTCAGCACGATTATATAAAAAAGAAGATGCCGCGACTAATATTGGTTTTGGAATTTATGGTAAACCGGCAGAAGCAATACTTCGCCAATGGTATGGAAAGGAACGATAATGAAAATTCAGCCACTGGACCTCATTATTATAGCAGCATATCTGGTTGCAATGATTTTGATCGGCTTATGGGTAACACGTAAAGCATCAAAAAATCTAGGCTCTTATTTTCTTGGCGATAATATGATGCCGTGGTGGATGCTGGGCATTTCTAACGCGGCAAGTATGTTTGATGTTAGCGGCACGATGTGGCTTGTTACTCTGCTGTTTGTCTACGGCATCAAAAGCGCGTTTATTCCGTGGCTTTGGCCGACGTTCAATCAGGTATTCCTGATGGTTTATCTTGCCATTTGGCTTAGAAGATCAAATGTTCTTACAGGCGCAGAATGGATTCGCACGCGCTTCGGCAATGGTATGGGCTCCACCCTTTCATATTTCAGCGTTGTGGTATTCGCACTTATCAGCGTTATCGGCTTTACAAGTTATGGCTATCAGGGAATTGGAAAATTTGCCGCTGTATTTTTCCCGTGGGATGTTTCGCCGCACGTTTACGCAATCACGATCATCGGGGTTACAACCCTCTATACAATGATGGGCGGTATGTATTCAGTTGTTATCACAGATGTCGCGCAGTTTTTTATTATGACTATTGCATCTGTGGCTATTGGAATTATCGCAATGAATCGTACAACACCTGAAATGATCGCCGCCGTAGTTCCGGCAGACTGGGGCAATCTCTGGTTCGGGTGGAAATTGAATATGGACTGGTCAGGTATTTTGGATTTCGCGAACGCAAAAATTGCACAAGACGGATTCTCGCTTTTTACGATATTTATGATTATGGTGCTGTTTAAAGGGGTTTTGGCTAGTGTAGCAGGCCCTGCTCCGAATTATGATTTGCAAAGAGTATTGTCCAGCAAAGACACACGAGCGGCGGCTTTGATGAGTGCTTCGGTTTCGTTTGCACTGTTCATACCAAGATATTTGCTGATCGGCGGGATTGCGGTTCTGGGAATTGTATTCTTTAGTCCTCAACTTAATGCGATGGGCGAAAAGGCTGACTTCGAGCAAATTCTGCCTTATGTGATTGGCAATTTCATTCCTGTTGGTTTGATGGGATTACTGCTGGCAGGATTGCTTGCCGCGTTTATGAGTACATTCAGCGCAACGATCAATGCCGGTGCGGCCTATATCATTAACGATATTTACAAAAGCTATATCAATAAAAACGCGTCGAACAAAACTTATGTTACAATGAGCTGCATAGTTACAGTCATTATCGTAATAGTTGGCATCTTATTTGGTTTGCTGACAGATTCGATTAATGAGTGGGTTATGTGGATTGTCGCAGGCCTTTACGGCGGATACGTTGCACCAAACGTGTTGAAATGGCATTGGTGGAGGCTGAACGGGTTTGGCTATTTTGCCGGTATGATGACGGGTATGATCGCGGCACTCGCCATGACAGTCATTCCCTGGGTTAAAGATGTTCCTGAAATTTACGGTTTCCCTTTCCTGCTCCTGCTAAGTTTAATAGCTTCGATTGTTGGCAGTCTTGTAACACCTATTGAAGACCTTGAAACTTTGAAGAAGTTTTATAAACAAATTCGGCCGTGGGGATTCTGGGGGCCAATTAAAAATATGGTTCAGGCTGAAGACCCCAGCTTCGTACCAAACACAAATTTCGGACGCGATATGGTAAACGTTGCTGTCGGCATTATTTGGCAACTTACGTTTACGCTGGCGCCAATATATTTGATCATTAAGAATTTCAAGGCTATGGGAATTACCATCGTCGTTATGGTTGCAACGTCAATCTTTATGAAGATGAACTGGTACGATAAGCTGGAAAAAGACTAATAGGTAAATAATCGCTATTTCAATATTTTGTCGATTTTAGATAGTTCGTCTTTAGTAAAGTGCAAATTGTCGAGCGCCTTGACATTTTCTTCGATTTGCTCCGCCCTGCTTGCGCCTATTAACGCAGAAGTTACACGCTTGTCGCGTAACACCCAGGCAAGAGCCATTTGAACGATTGTTTGGCCTCGTTTTTCGGCTATCTTCTTTAACGCTGTAACTTTCTTAATGACATTCTCTGTAACCTGTTCAGCTTTTAAAAAGCCGGAAGGTTTCGCGGCACGTGAATCTTTTGGAATGCCTTTGAGATATTTATCAGTAAGCAAACCTTGCGCAAGCGGACAAAATGCGATACAGCCGATACCTTCCTTTTCTAGTACATCGAGCAAGCCGTCTTCTATCCATCTATCGAGCATCGAATAATTAGGCTGATGAATCAGACAGCGATTGTTAAGCCCTTTTAAAATTTTAACAGCCTGCGTTGTTTGTTTTGGTCTGTAGGATGATATGCCTGCATACAATGCTTTACCGCAGCGAACGGCCTGGTCTAGAGCTGCCATTGTTTCTTCTAATGGTGTATCGGCGTCGAATCGATGCGAGTAAAAAATATCAACATAATCAACTCCCATCCGTTTTAGCGATTGATCAAGACTTGCCAGAAGATATTTTCTTGAACCGCCATCGCCATACGGGCCTGGCCACATTCTATATCCTGCTTTCGATGAAATAATTAATTCATCGCGATGATTTGCTAAATCGGATTTAAGGATTTTCCCAAAATTTTCCTCGGCGGAACCGGCCGGAGGGCCATAATTATTAGCAAGGTCGAAATGAGTTATCCCTAAATCAAATGCTTTGATTATCATCGCCCTGCTGTTTTCGATTTTGTCAATACCGCCGAAATTATGCCATAAACCAAGCGATAAGGCAGGAAGCATAAGCCCGCTTTTTCCGCACCGATTATATTTCATTAAATCATATCCGCTATTTGTCATTCGCTAATTTTCATCCAGACGATTAGCTGTATTGTCTTTTATGCCTGAAGTTATTTTGCCTGTCGTCATTATTGTCGTCATTTGAACCATTAACAGGTCGATCGTATCTTCCGAATATCATTCTGCCCGCGGAAGTTTGAAGTGCGCTGGTTACTACGATTTGCACCTTTTCACCAATCTTGCCTCTGCCCTCTTCGACAACCACCATTGTTCCATCGTCGAGGTATCCGATGCCCTGCTGTGCTTCTTCGCCCGCTTTAATAATCCTGACCTGCATTGTTTCGCCCGGCAAAACAACCGTCTTTAACGCATTGGTTAAGTCATTAATATTTATAACGTCGACCTGACGAACCTGCGCAACCTTGCTCAAATTATAATCATTCGTAACAAGTTTACCGTCGCAATTTTTTGTAAACGCTACAAGTTTTTGGTCAACGGCCGCGTGCTCATCCACACCCGGCGGAGGAGTATCATCAACCTTTATTTCTATCGCAGGCGTTTCCTGCAATTTATGCAGAATATCCAGACCTCTGCGTCCGCGTGTTCGTTTGAGTTTATCCGCCGAGTCCGCGATTAACTGCAATTCATTGAGAATGAAACGCGGGATAACAAGCGGAGCATCGAACAATTTAGTTTGGCATATATCCGCGATTCTGCCGTCGATAATAACCGAAGTATCAAGAACCAGCGGCCGAACACCTTTCGTCTGACGTGAAAATTCTACGTAAGGAATGATAAATCTTACATCGTCCTTTGTTCGCATAATGAAGCTGATCACGAAATAACAGATGCAAATACCCATCATCCACTTGGTGAGTTTCAGGTTTGTGCCTTCGAGACCGATTTTGAAAACATCGTTGATCATATCCAAAACCATCGTCAAAGCCCAACTGAAAAAGATACCGACAATCAAACCGAAGAAAACGCCCGCCAAAGCACTCAATGAACGTTTCGGCAGCAGCCAATCAATGAATAAAACGATTACCGCGAGAACTAAACCGCCGATAAAAACAATCCAAATCTGACTTTGCGTCAGTCTTTGTGCTTCTTCTGGATTTTCTACCTGGCTGGTGATGCTTAAAAACAAGGCAGCAAAAATAACAATAATAAAAATGGCTCGAATAAAATTTAACAACATATAAATTACTCCAAAAAATATTATGAAATTTAAATTATTAAAGAGCGTATAAAAAAACGTTTAATTATAAATTTGTCTTGATGTCTTATCTATGCTGCAATTAATATACTTATTATATCGGCTAATTAATGATTAAATCTTATTTTTTCAATTGAATATGACAAATCACCGCCAGCGACCATAAAACATCGTTTTTATTGGCCACTTTCGTTTCATACTTTTCATTTATTGGTATCAAATGCAGTGATTTACCATCGTTCCTGATCAGTTTACAAGTTACACCGATTCCTTGCGACAATCTAACTATAGCAGGCAACCCATCAGCCGCCGCGACCGAAGGGCTGACAATAACAACATCGCCATCGTTGATTCGAGGAGACATACTGTCGCCATCGACATGCAGCGCAAAACTATTGGGATACATTTTATGAATTTGCGGACAATCTATGAATTGCACGACTTCGTCATCGCCGTCGACTGTTTGAACCAGACTGGCCTGCGATTTGTTTAATTGCTGTATAACCGCCTTAATCTGTGAATCTACTGCAATATCAGCAGTGATGGAATTTACTATTGAAGCATTTAAATGTTTTTGTACAAGCTGTTCGATTTGCGTTTCTACAATCTTTGAATCTGTTCCGATAGCTTGTCCCCAACAAGCCGGAACCCCCGCTGCGGTTCTGCCCAAAATCGGTATCCAGCCATCGCCTGTTTTTCCGGGAATTTTCGCAGAAACTTTTGATTCAAACGCAGATTTTTCCGCCAATAGGTTTAAAAAAGCGTTGATTGCGGCAACAGATTGCGGCTGATTTTCCAAAATTTTTTGTGTTTTATCAATTATTTGGAATGCTTCTGAAGTAATTTGAGAAGAATTTTGCTTATTTTTACCGGTTAATAACCAGTTCAAATCAACATTGCACAACTCACAAATCTTCACAAGAACAGGCACAGGCGGCACTCTGTCTTTTTCGTAATAGCTGTACGTGGAAGGACTTAGATCAAGAAGTTTGGCGAATTTATTCCTCCCTCGTTCGCCTGCATATCCTTTTCGAACTTCAATCATCCTTTTTATTAAATTTTTCTCGTTTTCATTCATAAATTTCACATTTGCGAATATTTTTTGTTGCATTATTCACAAACGCGAATATAATACCCCAAAAATACGAATATTTTGCTTAAAATATATCATAATTATGAAATTTAGTCAAGGAAAGACAATGAAAAGAGGAAAAGTGCGAACTGCAAAAAGCCCCAGGCGGCCGAGGATTGATTCAAAAAAATCGAAATTAAAAGTTTTCGCGAAACAACTCGTAACCCTTTTAGCCTTGCAGCAAGCTGTCGTTAGAAACATCGAAAAAGAAATCGACAGCGAAGAAGAATAAAACTTTCAGACAGGTTTAATTTGGGACACTGAATACATCATTGCCAGCATTCATCTGCCGGGTTTCTATTACAGGTCAGCCACTCATCCGCAATAACGGCGATGTCTTTGAAATCAATAATGCAGTCGGCGTTCAAATCCGCAGTTGGCGAACATTCAACAACGCTCAAATTATCGAGATTCATTGAAATTGCCCCACCGTTGGCATTTCCGCCAATATTGAATGAAATAACCATATACGGTGCGGTTGCTTTCCAAACAGCGGTTGCAGGCGGTATGGGACTTGTGTTTGGTGAAGCCGATAAATCTTCCCAATCAAAATTACCGTCCGAAGCCGAACTGAAATTTATATTGCCTCCGTTGCCAATCGCAACAAAACGCTTTTTATAATAATTGCTGCCCCACGTTGACGGTGTTGTATCCGTACTAAAGCCGACGAATACTTCCGCCCAGTTACGTTTTACACTTGCTTTACCATCCCACAATGAGCCTTTCCATTTTCCTACAAATTTATAATTGTTCCCAACCGTTACAGGAATTATTTGGTAGAACCGATGATTGTTCACAGCACCAGCTAAATTTGTATCGGCGGCTAAGAAAGCAGAACCCGCGGGAACGCCATTTGCCGAATCGAATGCCAATGTCATCGTACCTGTCGCACCAGCCGCATCCCCCAATTCCCACGAAGCCAAATCCAAATCGAACTTGCCGTTTTCAGCAAATCTAGGTGCTGCCAGCGGATCAAGCCAACCATCGGCAATAATCGTAAAATCAGTAAAATCCATCTGGCAATCCCCACTCAAATCAGAAGCGATCTCTGTTGTGCAGGCAAATCTATCCGTTACAACGGCAGCCTGCGAAGAGTACTCGGTCTGATTATGGTTCATACTTTTATCGCGAGCTTTGACCTGATATGTATAGCTGACATCATTATCAAGCCCGGTGTCTATGTATGTCGTACTATCCTGCCAGCCTGAATTGTGATTCGGATCGGTAACATTTTTAAAAAAATATTCAACACCGGAATCATCAGTTGCAGTTGAAGCCGTCATCGTAATTGTGCTGATTCCCTGTGCCGTTGGTTCAATCGACCACGTCATCGGGTCAGGGTTTGGCGGAGTTGAATCTAATGCTGCTGATGTAGTAAAACTCCAAACCGTTCCGGCTGTTGTACCTGCTCCGTTCTTTTCATCAACGCGCCAATAGTAAGTCGTATTCGCATAAACAGTCTGGTTTATCGTATATGAATTCGTAGAAACCTCTGCTGCATAAGGTGGCTGATTATTTGTACCGAAATAAATAATATGTGATGAAGCCCCTGCGCCTGCTGACCACGTTAGCACACCTGACGAAATATCCGTTTGACCATCGGTCGGTATCGGCTGCCATGCAGCGCTCGGTGGTTCAATTGCAAGCTTTGGATTCCATGGGCTATATGAAAAAACATTATTAACATCACGCCAGTAAATCGCTTCGGAATCCGTCAACTGTTTTGACCCCGGCGTAAGCCTGCTTGATGTATTAATCAAAGTACCATCCGGCGTTTTTGATTTATACTCCCACCATCTAAGATTGTTCACATCCGTACCGCTCGCTAAAGCCCAGCCGACAGGAAGTATCAAATTGTTCGGGATCGTGGTATCAATAAACACGCTTTGACAATACGGATAACTATTATTAGTCGTTCGGCCAAGATAACAACCGGTAAGGCCCGTTGGAGACGTAACCGTGCAATCTACAAAAAATAATCCGTTCGCACCTTGAGCGCATCTCGGCTGTGAAATATACGATTGCGCACTCATACACTTTAATTCGCATTTGTCAAAATACGCCGTCGCTGTGCCCCAGATATAATCCGTATCGCCTTCGATGTAGCAATTTTTAAAATACATCTGGCCGTTTATGCAAAGCGTATCCTGATAGCTTTTGAAAATGCAATTTTCCACAATGCTTTTATTGCCTGATTGTTTTATGGTTTCAGCCTGACCTGAATTATCTGGCGCGGTATTGTGAAGCGTAAGATTATACATCCGCATTCCGTCGCCCCTGCTCCGAAACAACATACGAACATCGCTGCCGCTGTTAAATGCTTCACGGTTATAAACAGACAGGATCGTATTTTCCTTACTCTCCCCCAGTAATGTTACATTTGTTTTAGTGCTTAATAATTGAAACGCACCTCGATAATTTCCATTTTTTATTTTTATCAGAGTTCTTGCGCTGTCGTTGTTTGCGACCGCATCGACAGCCCCCTGCATCGTACAGAAATCTCCGGTATTATCCTGCGATACAATATATTCGTGATCGGCCGCGGGTGCGGAAATTTTGGTCGTAAATCGCCAGGTAGTATTGTCGTTAATGTCGGGGCAATTCTGGTCAGTTGCATCTTTGCAGAAACCTTCTGTAATTTTGACATAGTATATAGTGTTATAAGCAAGTCGAACCGAAGGATAGATTTCCAGTTCATTGCCGCTTACCATATAAGGCTGATAATTAATTGGCGTACCGGCTATACTTATCTTGTAAGGCCAGTTAGTCGAAATCGGGCCGTAAGAATTTGTCGCTAGCGTCTGCGCTTTGAGCTCATAAACCAACTCATCGGTAGAATAATTGTAAATCCTTATATGTTTGTTGGGATCGGTTGAGACGATTGGCGCAGTATCGAATGTTATCCATAGTTTGGTATCGGCGCAAATTTCCGTTGAGTTTGATGCTGGCGAAAGATTGGCGATTGTCATATTCGCGGCATCGGCCTTCGTAGGAAATCCCATAACGCAAAAGAGAAATATAGAAATGACCAATAAAGAAAAATTCCTGGACATAACCTGCTCCTTCCTGCAATAAAATAGGATATTTTAAACACGCCTTGTCATTCTGAACGCAGTGAAGAATCTCGTTTTTATTGTGTTATATTCTACCAATATAAAATATAGTTAATCCAGTCAATTTTACGCATAAATAAAAACATATTTGCGCAAAGTAAGATCAATAGAGTATCCCCGTATTCTATAACCTACCTATGAGCCCGTCCTCACTATATACCTGTTTTCACAATCCTGAATGCCATGTCGCCATCAGCAGTCAAAGACGGAATCGGAGCAGATAAAACGCCGCCTGTAACGGTAATCGTTGAAGGCGATGAATATGTTCCAAGCCATGTGTTATAATATGCAACTTCATAAGTGCCGTTCTGCACGCCGGAGATTGTCAGCGTCGCAGAGCTAATGGTCGATGAAGTCTTATTTCTAAGCCAGACGTACATTCTGCCGATTGTCTGCACTCCCATCGCTTCCATACCTGTTCCTGCGTTTACGGCTAATGATGTCAGGAAACCATCGCTATCGGCAGTTATCTGATTGCTGAAGTTCGCTGTTGCGGCAAAAACATCCCAATCGTTGTAGTACGCAAGATTTTCCCACCACCAAACCATAGGTAAAACAGGCGTTGGTGAAAACATTCCCCGCCACATACCCATATGTAATTCTCTGCGGAAGAGATAGTGATTCGAGCTGGTGCCTGCACTTTCCCAACTATAACCGAATTCTTCCATTACATAAGGTTTGCTGAAATTATTTTCAAAACTGGTTATCGTACTATAGGTGTTATCTGTTGTGCCGTAAGGATGAGTTTGTGTAAAATCCAAATTGCTTACGTTCCACAAGTCGGGCATCCATTTATAGCTGAAACTTGTCGTAACCAGATGTTTGAAAGGGTCAATGCTTTTAAGATATGTAGACATCTCATCGTGCCACGATACGATATCCGCGGCAGGCACACTAGCATCGCCATCGGCATATAGATGGTCAACCTCATTAAAAAATTCGATTACGCCTAAATTTGTATGATATCCCCATCGGGCGATAAAATAACGAAGTTTTTTCTTGTAGAAATTTTTGGCTGTTGCATTTGAGAAGAACGACGCCGCTGTTGCGCAAGGTCCGCCTTTAGTAACATTGTACGGGTTACGCACCCAATCATCGCCCGTGCCCCAGATATTTTTAATTGATTTAAATTCAGAGTAGGTATTCAGAGTCAGCAGTAAGCTAATACCATTCTGTTCGGCCAAGGCAAATACAGCATCGAGTCTTTGCGAAGCGCTTGCGGTGTACCTGCCGAGAGTATCCCACTCCAAAGGCATATTCCATTCGCACAGCCATATACGGACAAAATTACACCCTTGATTGCCCAGCATTGGAAGCATATATTCGTAAGGATACATTTGGTTATTATAAGAACGAGTATCCCACGCCACATTTTCACCGATACCCCTGAATGCTTTGCCGGAATCATATTTCCAAAAATAATATGAGTCGGGATTTTTATGAATAAAACCATTACCGCTCGACTCTGTAACAGTCAAACTCGAAATTGGCGAATAACCTTCATATACGCCATTGACATAAACTTTTGCCTGATACGAATACTGACCTGTCTGCTGCGGAGTAAATCTGCCCTGCCATTTTGACGCTGAAGAATTTCCCGATACATAGAAGCAAGGAAGCGTAATCTGGCTGTTGTCGGGAGAATGGAAAATAATATCGATGCTGATGTCGTCAGGATTATACGGGTTGCTGAAAGCTGAAACAGAATTTATATCAAAGAATACTGGACTATATTGTTGAACGGTTTGCAATGTCGATACAATCGCCAATGGTTCGCAATATTCTGCCAGCCAATTATCCGCTATGTCATACAAATCGACTTCGTCAGTACTAATCTGCCACCCGTTAGCGAATTGTGAATAATCGGAAAAATTTACAAACAGATCGCCGTTTAAATCTCCGGTATGCGGCTCCTGCACTATCGGCACAACACCCGTCAAAGACGCATCATCAAACAATACGCTTTTCTGCCATTGACTGTCCTGCGTTGTTCCAAATACAGGCTTGACAATCGCTGTACCTGCCGGAATCTGCGTGGAAGTAAAAGTATATTGATGCCACAGGTAATCTTTTGGCAAACTGAATAATTGCTGATCAGCACGCAAAAGCGTTGACGAGGCATTGTAATATTCAATTCTTAAAGTAACGGCGTTAGCCATTGGTTGGCCGCCGTTTGACCAATTATCTCTTGCGTAAATTGAAAAAGTGTATTCCGTGGAATTATCATAAGCAACACTCTGCGACGCGTAGATATATGCAGAGTACGGCGAAGAATAATCGGTGGTTTCAAATTTTGTAGACTTGGAACCCGAATTTGCGGTTGTTGACGATGCGACCGACCCATTGCTTGAACTGACAGTCCAGCCGGTCATATTGCTTTCAAAACCCGTGTTGGTGAGCAGTTCAGCACTAATTGTTGTCGAGCAAATAGTAAATAGAACAAGGGATGCTATAACTTTCATACCGGTATCCAATCAGAAATCGATAAAATAAAAAAATTCTACTTCCGCCAAGAAATATTATAGCTTTTTTTTCTAAAAACATCCACTGTTAAAGCGTTTCAACTTAACCACTTAGCAGTTTTCAAGGTCACGATTAAGGCGATGAATTTTGATGTGTAACTTACGCGCAGTTGTTATTCCATTAAACGCGTTTGTTCTAAATTTGTGCAAACTTTCATATTTCTTTGGAGCAAGTAGATGTGAATTTTTTTTTTAAATCCTAAAATTTTCGGCTGTCGTACGCCCAATGCAAAAGTGCCTGCCGCTGTCTGGGTCGACATTTAATATCGCCTTTTTTGCAGTTTATTTTTATCTGCGCGATATGCCTGCGAATCGCTTTCCAACGTTTTATCTGTCTGCGGTCTTCCTCGCCCAGCCGCCTGCCCATATAATACCGGCAATACCACTGAAACCATCCTCGCGGGTCGTCAGGATATACCCACCCCTTCTTTCGCCAAACAGATAACGGCTGGCTCGCCTCAACGCCGAAGAAATTTAATTTTGGATCGTGTTTTTCAGGGCTAAGTTTCGCTTTTGTAAACCAGTCGGCTGGAAATTCATCTCGGCAGTCGGTCATATACTTTCCGCCGAAGATACCCAATCGCAGCATCTCTTTGGGTGTTAATTGCGGATGGAAATCAGTATCAAAATTTCTCCCCATCGGCTCGATAAGTTCGTAACGATAATTCGTCTGCATCTTATCGTTAACGATAATAATTATTGATTTTGACCTTGGCATAAATCACCAAAATTAGAACTCTGGTATAACTTCGGGATAAAGAAGGCCTGTGGGTGTAATTCTGAAGATGTAAATCAAACCTTTACGCAACTGACTATACGTAACGGAACCATAAATCGCACTAATACCGTATTCGGCAAGTTGATCAGGGTTATTCGCTAAATCCCAGATCGCAGACCAGAAAACCTGCCTCTCTTTTAGAGGTAAATCCTTAAAAATTTCGTAGTATCGCATAGGTTGAGCGCCAAATTGCTCTATTGGGAAGCCCGATTCAGGCGACATCTTCTCTCCATAAATTCTTCGCCAAAGATAAAGGCTTCTTTTCCGCCCATCCATTACCATCTTATCTGAAAATTTGACAATAAGAGCATCAAAATGGATAATATCGCCTTCGATTGTATATTCCCTTTCGAGCACCTTTTGCAGCTCATTATCACGCGCTGTTTCAACAAATCGCAGGGTAGTTGTTAAAACTTTCCCGTTTGCATCCTTCTTTTGGTCTATGACTTTTGCATAACCAATTTTGGACTCCTCGGTAAGGTTTGTGATGGATTTTTTGAGTGCTTTGTTCTCTGTAAGGATGTCATTAAGGGCAGTACCCCCCTTGTAAATGCCGATAGCGACTAGATAGATTGCTCCAATGATTATCAAAACAAAGATTAGCGTTGGTAACGCGGCCAAAAGCCTGAATATTTTCCTTAATATTGCCATAGCCGGTGCATTCATCCTGAAAAATCGATAAATAACTTTTTTGTTGATTTTAATATTGAAATAATACAGTTTATACGCTGTTTTGTCAAATTATAACAGAAAGCCAAATGTGCTTGACAAGCTATTATAAGTTGATAATCTTATTTATAATATGGATTTTAAGGTTTTGAAAGGATTTAAGAAATGAAGAAAATAACGTTATTAATGGTTTTCACATCTATAGCCCTCTATCAGGCCGGCTGTCAGCAAAGACAACTTTACGAAGAATATAAAAGCCCTGATGTTTTTGAACAAATAACGCCATCCGCACAGACAGAAATAGCTCTTGCTGAATCTGTTTCCGAAAAGCGTCTTGAATATCGCGGTGAACTGGAAAAGATTAAATCTTACTATGAACAGAGCGGCAATCAGCTCAAAATCGAATGGGTAAACAGAGAGCTGAAATTCATCAGCGACGCTCCAAGATACACATATATTATCCAGGCCGAAGTAGCTGGCACCGATCTAAGAGCAAGGGACATCATCCCAAAAGCCAATGTAATTTATGAAAAAGCAGTCAGACGTATGGACAGCGCTTGTATTCTGCCTCTTCCGGGTACGCCGATCCTTACCGGCAAAACGCTCATCAGCCGAAGAAGAATGCAAATCGCGTTAAATTGGTTTAATGAAATTATCACAGAATACCCAACAAGCGACAAAATTGACGATGCCGCCTGGCGTGCTGCCAGAATTCACGAATTCTTTGAAGATTGGTCAATAGCCGCTCTTTATTATAAACGTGCATTTCAGTGGGATCCTGCAACTCCATATCCTGCAAGATATTGCGCTGCAAAGATCCTCGATGAAAAATTGGTGCAAAGAGATGAAGCACTTCAGCTTTATAGAGAATCACTCGATAGAGAAGAAGCGTATCATAATAATAACGCTGCTATCGAAAGAAGGATTTTGCAATTGAGCAATCCTTATACAGTCGATCCGAATGCGGCCAAAATTTATTAATTCTTCATTATTGTTGACTTTCAAACAGGCCTGTACAAAAATACAGGCCTGTTTTTTTATAATTATAATTTAATGCAAACTATCGAAAAAAAAGTTGAATGCTTTATAAAGCAAAACAATCTTGTTCATTCAGATGATAAGATACTTCTGGCTGTTTCTGGCGGTGCTGATTCGGTCGCCCTGCTTTGTATCCTGCATAAATTATTTGGCGCAAATTTGCATATTGCCCACATAAATCATCAGTTGCGAGGCTCTGCAAGTTTAAACGATGAATATTATGTAAAACTGCTTGCTGAAAAATATAACTTGCCGGTAACTATCGAACTTGTCGATGTTACTGGGTATGCAAAAAGTAAAAAACTTTCGATAGAAACCGCCGCTCGTGAACTTCGGCTTTCCGCACTGGTCAAAATCGCAAATGCAAAACGCTGCACCGCAATCGCAACTGCTCATCATCAAAATGATAATATTGAAACCGTAATTCAAAGAATCCTGCGCGGCACAGGGTATAAAGGTTTGGCCGGCATAAGACCAAAAAGTATTATTAATGGTTTAACTTTTTTCAGGCCGCTGCTTTGCCTGTCGAGAACAGAAATTGAACGCTATCTTCAAACACAAAATATTTTATGGCAAACAGATCATACAAATACCGATTGCAGATTTACGCGTAACCGCATCAGGCACAAATTATTGCCTTTCCTGCAAAAAGAAACTCCTGACATCATCAATATCATAAACAACTTATCTGAAAAATGCCAAACACTTACTGATAAAATTGAAAAACAAACCAGCATAGTTCAGGAGGAATGCTTTATCCATACAGACCTTCAACAGATTGTTATCGATATTAATAAATTTCAATGCCAGCCTAATCCCGTTCAGGTCGAGTTAATTCAAAGAGCAATTACAATGCTCAAGTCCGGCCTAAGAGAATATTCATTCGATCATTATATAAAAATTTTAAATTTTGTAAAAACTGCACAGGCAGGCAAAAAGTTTACAATCCCCGGAAAAATAAGAATCATCAAAGGGTACGACAAATTTTTTATCGGTTCGTCAAAACTGAATGCCAATATTTTTGAAACTGCAATGCTAAATGTGCCCGGCAAAACAGTATTCGGAAACTATTTAATCGAAACTGAAATTTTGGAAAATGCCAGCCTGAAAAATGTTAAAAATAAAGACAAAACAGTCGAATTTTTTGATTTTGAACAAATCCATTTGCCTTTGATAGCCAAAAATCGGGAAACAGGCGATAAATTCAAACCTTTCGGCCAAAACAAATTTAAAAAGATTGGAAAATTCCTCACTTCGGAAAAAATTGATATCACACAAAGAGATAAAATCTTTGTCGTTTGCGATGCGAATAAAATTCTATGGCTTGCACCAATCCGCAGAAGTAATGAAGCAAAAATCGAAGCCAACACGCAAAAAGTCTTAAAAATTGCGATTTTAGATTCGTAAATTTTACACAAGACCGTGTTAAAACTGTTTTTACTTGACATTTCGAGTTTGTTTTGCTTTAATTATTACCAAATTCGGGGGACTAATATCCAGGAAATTATTTAGTAGTTTCGCGCAGGGATAGTGCATTTTTATTTATCAACTTGAACTATTCAGGAGCGGAATTATGAAAAGAGCATTTTCAGCAGTCATAGTTTTGGCATTATTAAATTTCGCGGCATTTGCTTCAGATTGTAACTGCGGTGATTTCTGTTCAGCGTGCCAATCTCAAACACCAAAATATATTCACGCTTCACTATCAAATCTTCAAGGCTGCCCTTCTGATTTCCAGCAGGGAGTTTCACAGGTTTATCCCTGCTTCAATGAACAATCGATGGATATCGTAATGAAGCAGGATCCGTTAAATGCGTGCGTATACTATTATAATGGCCCATCTTTTAACATCGCAAATTCATCATTTGAATTCAGATTATCGTTTTATTTGAATCTTTCAGCCCAAGGTAAAACAGAATTTTCAATCATCGTACAGGAAAATTGCCAAGGCTGGTACGATCTGTTCTGGTCAACAGCATCAAACTCCCAATCCTGCAATCTAACCGGAGATTGCGAATTCTCATCGTTATGCAACGTTCCATTCCCTGCTGTTGAATCAGGAAACGCAAGCTGGAATCCTTTGGTTTTAGAAGATGGAAATTGCCCCGGCTGCGGAGACTCAAATGAAATTCCTGAAAATTGCGGCGATTTAGATTGCCAAAATCTTGATGACTATGCATTTATCGCAGGAAAACCCGCATACTATAACGGCCCATTCATAATTTACAGTCCTTCAAATTGCGACAAAAACGCAAAAACAGGAAACGCCCTTCAAACCGCTAAAATCGTTTGCCCCGGCGCACAACTCGTAACTGCAACGGCGCAAAGCAGCGCACCAAAAGATATTATCGTTGCTCCAACGATCCAAAACTGCCAATCATCAGACTCTGCATTATTTTCTATCAAAGCACTTCGCGGCACAGGAACTGTAACCTTAACCGCGACCTTTTATGAAACAGCAAATGCCGAAGATTGCATCGCACACAAAACTACAAAAACGATAACTATTCGAGTCCAGCCTGATCCCGGTGACAACTGCTGCTCCGACCAATATAATCCTGTGCTTTTAAAAGGCTGTCCCGGCAACGTGTCGACGCCAATTCGGGCCGGCGCAAATCCGCTTAATGAATGGCCCAAAGCAAATATTTACTCATCTGGAAATTACAATGATCTCGAAATAATTATTCCCGGAAGATTTACGCCCGTAATTTTCAACAACGGTCGCCCGCCTGAATATATGCGAGGTTGGAAAGCTAATATCGATGATTCGAACATTATAACTGTTACAAACATTGAAAATATAAAATACATTTATAAACCTGCTAATGATTATAAAATCCATCTGATAAAAAATGCGCAGGATCAAAATATCGTAGAATTCGTCTATGATGACAGCAACAACCTGCCAATAAGACAAAACGATCTTACCGATGCGAACCTTTTTATCTCGTATCATTATGATACCGGCCTATTGAAAGAGATTCAGGAACACGCCTACCAAACATACCGTCAGTTTGTCATTGAATACGACAACAATTTAGTAAGTTTTGTTGGCGGCGGATGCAGCCAATGTGCCGCGGCAAATGGAAATAAAAAATATTACTACAATTCGCAGGGTGTCCTGCATTTTGAAAAATCAATCAATGACGAGATAATTTACGAATATGCCTTTGACTCGAAACACAGGCTTACGGAAAAATGGCTTGGTAATAAGCAGAACAATCAGCCGATTTGCATTATTGACTATACTGAAGATTCAAACGGTTATACTGCCGACATTAAAAATTATATCGATAATAGCAATTTCATAGCAATCAGAGAATATTATACTTATGCGCATATTCTTACAAAGCGAACCGTATGTGAATTGTATAATGAGAATATCGACTCGCCCATCGGCAGAATTTTCGCAGAAGAATTTATTTACGACCTAGATGAATTCACCGGCAAAATACAAAAATTAACGGTTACAAAGCCTAAGGCCGATTCCGTAAGAACTGAATATATATACGATGTCAACTGCGGAGAACTTATAAGCGAAATAGCTTACGATTCAAACAATTACCCAACGATTATCGTTGAAAATAATTTTGAATATATCGATAGCAATGGAAATATAACTACCCAACCAGACAATATTTTTCTTGCAAGAATTATCAAAAACAAAGATGTTTATGATGCAAATACTTTTTACCAGTATGCCGATGGTTCAAATTATCCTTCACAAATTCTTTTCCCAAACGGCCAGTTGCAGGCTTTTAATTACGATTCTGAAAAACAAATAATCAAACATCAATTTATTGACAGCAATGGCCTAAAACTATTATTGAAAAAAGAACACAATTATGATGCGTTTGGAAATTTAACCAGTGAAAAACACTGCGACGCAAACGATATAAACGATACGGCCGTGTATTATTATAATAATTATAATGAAGTTATACGCATTAAAAGCCCGCAAGACGTCATTACCGGCAGAAGCTACGATAACTACGGCAGACTTATCAGCGAATACACTCTGGCCGATGCAAACGATTTAGAACTGGCCAGACCGACTGTCATATCACAAAAAACTTATTCCTATGATGCCAATGGTTTGCTTACTTTGGAATCTGTCGCGATCGATACCGGCTCATTCGAGTTCGACTGCCCTGCTGGTAAAGTCTACAAAAAATATAAATATGACAAACAAAGCAGGCTCGTCAAAATTATCGAAGACGCAAACGGTCAGGCCTTAGAAACCACGTTTGAATACGACAGGCAGGATGAACTGATTAAAGTAGTAAAACCCGGAGGCGTATGGTTCGAGTATATCTACGACGCCAGAGGATTGATGCTAAATGAAATCACAGGGAATGGTGAAAATTCAATTCTAATCACATCTTATCAATATGATGAAAATGGAAACTGCATAAGCAAAACAGATATAGACTCTGCAACCTCAATTCTGCAATATAATGAATTCGACTATATAAAAAATCATTATCTGCCAAGCGGTTCTTATATAAATTATCAATATAACGCCGCAGGCGAAACAACATTGGAAACGCTATGCGACATTAATAACATCCCCTTGCAGCAAACCGTTTACGGTTATGATAATTGCGGCAGATGTACATCGATCCGCAAAAGGCAAACACCTTTCATCAATAATGATAACAATGATTTTGTTGCAGCCTATAAATTCGATTGCCTCGACAACTTAATAAAGAAAACAATTAAATCTGAAAACGAAACAAACGATATAAATATCCAATTCCATTATGACAGCAAAAATAGATTAGCAAAATTCACGGATGCAATGTCAAACAGCCAAAGTTTCATTTACGACAAAGACGATAATGTCAAATCAGTTATAAATGGAATGAATCTTGCCAGCGTGAACGATTATGACGCTTATGGCAGGAAAATATTATCGCAAACGCCAAACAATAATCGCCTGGCATTTAAATACGACAGTCTCAACAGATGCATAAAAGAAACATTATACGATGTAAATTTCTCACCAGTTGAGCAAAAACGTTATGAGTATGACAACGCCGGCAACTTATCCAGGCAAATCACAATGCGTGATCCCGCAAGCGTCCAAAACGCGGACATTACAGCAGACAATATTATATTTTTCAATTACAACACCGCAGGTCTGCTTGAATCTCAAATAACAATTTATGACAACAATAATCAATCAATAGAATATTATGATTATGACGCTATTGGCAGAATTTCCAAAATCACCGACCCAGCCGGCAACAGCACAGAGATTTTATATGATGTAAATACACCTGGCAGAATCAGCGGGCAATTATTAACCTTAACAGACGGCAATTCACAAAGAACCATTCCAACCTTTCTAAAATATGATTCTTCAGGCCGAATCATTCAAAGCAGCATAGACAGTAATCTCACAACACAATTCTTTTACGACATCGCAGACCGCGTCGCAAAGCAAATATCACCAGGCGGCCTTGAGACTTCGTATAAATACGACAATCTGAATAATGTTACAGAGATAAAACAAGTCTCCCGCACAACTCACTTTTCTTATGATCGAACAGGCCGATTGGTATCTATCACCGCTTACGATCCAAACGCTCAAAAAACAATCTTCGAATATAATAAAAATGCAAAAATCACAAAAATAATCTTTGCAGATGGTACGCAGGAAAAATTCAAATATGACCCGGCAGGCAAATTAATTGAAAAAACTCTCCGCGGCAACGCAAAAATCTATTCAGGCTATGACGCGGAAAATAATTTGATTTGGCAAAGCGACGACCCGAACGGCCCCGATGGCAATATCGATTCAGCAGAATTCCTGATTGAATTTGAGTATAACGCAAATGGAATGATTACTTATGCCGCCAAATCTATCAAAGGCCAGATCGTTAGCGAAAGCCAGTTTGAATACAATGGCCTGGGCAAAATTGAAAACGAAAGCACAAGTCTTTTCGGCCTTAATCCAATATCAATCGAATACGAATATGACGCGTCAGGAAATATAATTTCACAATCAAGCGATTGGTCTGATCTCAATTTCACACACGATGGCCTCGGCAGAATAAAATCTATATCACGAAATGATTGCAACATCGCGCAACTTGGATATTTCGGAGAAGTCTTAAACAAGAAAATACTGTTTGAGCCGCAAATCGAATATAACGCGTCATTTGACCAAATTGGAAGAATTAACAGATGTAAATCTGAATCGCAAACAGGCTCGGTTCTGGATTTGATTTATTCGTATGGAAATAATTCAAACAGATCAAAATGCATATATAACCATCTGACAAACGCACCTTTTGATAACTTTGAATCGGACATTTATGGCCAAATTACAGAAGCTGAATATTTCACAGGTAAAAAAGAAGAGTTCGCCTACGATTTTCTCGGCAACAGAACACTGGCACAGACCAAAGAAGGTTACACTGAAACCTACTATCATAATCTTGTAAATCAATACACAAAAATTCGCACCAATTTGAATTTCTTTAATTTCGTTTACGATTCTAATATCTATTGGGATCAAAACGCGAGGTTATCTTATTCAGGCGATGATAATTTTTCTTATGAATATGATTTGCTCGGCAATCTAACAAAAGTAACCGCCGACGGCCAAACAATCGCGGAATTTGTTTACGATGCACTCGGCCGACGGATACGCAAAACAACATCAGATTGTGATACAATATATTATTATGATTTAAGCAACAGAATCACGGCGGAATATAATATTGATCCGCAGGGAACTCCTGTTTTTGTCGCGGAATATATTTATGGCAGCAATTTTGCCGATTGCATTGCGAGATTCCTCAAAGAATTAACTCCCGATGTAAACAGCTTGATTAAACTGGTCGAATTCTGCCATACTTATTTATACAGCACAGGCCAACCGGAATACGATACAAATTACGATTACGACCAAAGCGGCATTGTCGATTTGCAGGATTATTCAGTTTTAATCGTTGAAAATCAAATATCTTTGCTGAACTCCGATTCAAGTGAAAAGCATTGGTACTATCTCAATGACGCAATCGGTTCTGTCGCTGCGATAGCGGGCGCAAATCCAAACACTGCCATCGAATATTTTTATTACGATGTTTACGGCAGACCCGACCACGTCAGCAGCACCGGCAGCAATTTTTTGTTCGCCGGTATGACTTATGACGAACCAACCGGCAAATATTACTGCGTAAACAGATATTACGATCCCGATTTGGGAATATTCTTAACCCCCGACCCGCTTCTTTTCGCTGATGGATATAATTTTTACACGTACGCCAAAAACAATCCCGTTGTGCTCACCGACAGGTTCGGACTAAAAAGCAGTCTGGTCGAGGAAATACAATTTTTAATCGGCAAAGGTCAAATACGAGCAGCCGCCGAAAAACTCACCCAGGAAATTAAAAAATCCTGCGACAAAATTAATACCGATTGCAAAACCCGAAAATGCGTCGCAGGCGTGGTTAATCCAAATTGCGGAAAGGCCGAAAAATGTTACCAGCTATATCGTAAGGCTCTTGAATATGACAAACAAATCAATTCAGAATGTGCAAAAGCCGCCGCGATCGGATCTTTAGCAGGCAGCGCACAAGGATTATTAAACACCGTCAACGGCGTTCAGGATGGCGCCGTCTCAACCGCAAATCTCGCGCTTGGGATATGGAACAGCAGCGGCGCACTGATCTGCGACAAAGAGCTGGACTATATAATTTCGCCCGACTGGTCGAAAGATGTCATTGTTCGCGAATCCGATATCGCCCATGATGTCAGCAAATTTCTTGGCGGCCAGGGAGCAATTACCCTCGCGACCGCAGGCACAGGAAGCGGCCAGGCAGTTAAACATGCACAGCAAGGCATTTATGAATTCACAGCGGCATCAGGTAAAACTTATGTAGGCCAATCCGCAAATATCCCCCAAAGATTAATGCAGCATATTAATAACGGCAAATTGCTTGCAAAAGACGTACAAACAGTTAAAACAACACCTATCACTGGCGGAAAGATCGCAAGAGAAATCGCCGAACAAGCCCGAATCGACAGACTTGGCGGCATAAAAAATCTTGAGAATGTCAGGAACCCGATTGGCCCCGCACGGAGTTATCTGTTTAAAAAATGAAAAACTTTATAATTGAAAATAGCAAATACGGCAAAAGATTAATTCTCTGTTCAAAACTGACAGAAGAAGTCGTCAGATACTGCATACAAAACGACATTAAAGAACTTGAACTAAATTGGGCAAAAGGCTTCAAATCCGACGATCTTGCGTTGCTTAAAGATTTGTCTCAATTAGAAGCATTCGATATATGCGATTATACAATTAAAGATATTAGCGGCATTGGCTCTTTGAGGAATCTCAAAGAATTAAATATAAGCACATATTGCAAAACCCAAATTGACTTAAGCAATTTCACACAGCTTGAATCACTGTCTCTTTTCTGGCGAAAAAATACTATCGGCTTTGAAAAATTAAAAAATCTCAGAAAGCTGTTCCTATATAAATATAACCCCATAACAAAAGACCTTTCGGAACTAGCAGCGCTTGATTCGCTGGAATATCTTTCATTGAAATCGCCATCAATCGAGTCTATCGGCAATGTAACCAGCTTAAAGCAAAATCTCAAATTCCTGGGCATTTACGCTGCGACAAAACTGCAAAACATTGATTCCCTTGCCGAACTCACGAATCTGCAAACACTTGAATTGGATACCTGCAAAAAGATTAATCAATTAGATGCAATCGGGAAAATGAAATCGCTTGAGAAATTAAGCATTTCAAATTGCGGCAGCATTGAAAGCCTGGAGCCAGTCAGCAAACTTATGAATTTGAATGAACTGCGTTTTATTGAATCGACAAATATTATCGATGGAAATATAAATATTGTTTCCAGCTTGCCGAAACTCGAAAAAATCGTATTCCAGAACAGAAGACATTACAACCTTAAGCGGGCTTAACTGCCGAATAAAGATTTACCACTCCGATTGTTAAATACTTAGTTTTTACATCATCAAACCCTGCATCTCGCAAAATACTGCAAAAACTCTCACCCGATGGGAAAGTTTGTATAGTCCTGCTCAAATATTTATATGCGTCAAAATTGCCTGTGATAATTTTGCCAAGCAAAGGAATGTAAAATTTTAAATAAAGCAAATAGAAAAATCTTATCAGCGGATTCGGCGGAAGTGAAAATTCCAGGATAAGCAATTTGCCGTTCGGCTTTAAAACCCTAAGCATTTCCTTTATTCCAGCCTCAAGCCGTGAAAAATTCCGTACGCCAAAAGCGCAGGTTACTACATCAAAATGGTTATCAGGGAAAGGGATTTGTTCGGCTGGAGCTTGTTTTAAATCAACTTTTCGCACACCTAGTTTTTTCTTTGCGATTGCAAGCATTTCATTTGAAACATCAATGCCCGCTGCATAATCAATATCGCAGCCGTTTTCAAAAAACGACAATAATACATCACCCGTCCCAACTGCAACATCAAGAATATTTATATTCTTATGCTGTTTAATAGATAACGCGATTTTTCGCCGCCAGATTTTATCTATGCCGAAAGATGAGACACTGTTAAACAAATCATAACGAAAAGCGATGCGATTGAATAATTTTTCCGTATCCATTTATCGTTTTAATTCGACAGTGTTTGTAATACGTTTGCCTTCAGCCGTGAAGCATACCGCTTCAAGGATATATGTTCCGCCTTTTACTTCGGTTTCCAGCGGCAGTTCAAATTTATAGCAGCGTAAATAATCCTGCCAATAACCATTATTCACAGCCGCCTGCGTCAAATCAATATCAGACCAGAGCTTAATTCTCCCGCCTGCCGGGTCTGCCGAGCGAAGAACTTTAGGATACAATTCAAATCGCCAAATCCCCGCCGCCTTAATACGTGAATTAAATTGATCGTACACATCAATATACGCGACTATCTGCCATCGCTTAGAAAATTCTGTGAGTTGATTAAAAGTGATTTTCTGCGGAGCAAAAATGCACGTCTTCTGAAATGTGCCTGGTTTTGAATCTGACACACTTTGATTTTCCTGACATCCAGAAAATGGCAGCAGCAAAACAGCAGCAGCTACAACCAGAAACATTTCCTTCAATAAATTCATAACTATCCGTGTTCTCATAAGTCCTCACTTAAAATGTGGCCAAATCGTAGTTTCTTTGTTTGCAGATATTTTTTATTGTGCTGACTTGGTTTGGCAATCAGCGGTATTTGCTCGGCAACTTTTATCCCGTAAACTTCAAGACGCGAAATCTTTTTTGGATTATTTGTCAAAATCCTGACTTGCTTTAAGCCCAAATCCCTGATTATTTGTGCGCCGATTCCGTAATCGCGTTTATCCGCGCTGAATCCAAGTTTAA
>MHYA01000174.1:0-7598 GCA_001825675.1 Planctomycetes bacterium GWF2_42_9
ACAGATACCATTGCGTAAAGATTTGGCAGATGATATAAAATATTTTCTAAGAAAAAAATCGACGCAGTTTGGGAAGTTACCATTCGATGCCCACTATTTTATATACCTAAAGATTTTATTAAAATCTTCGATCGCGACCTTATCGCTGCCGGCATATCAAAATGCGATGATCGCGGCAGAACACTGGATATCCATGCCTTGCGTCATACGTTTGGCACACACTTGAGCAAGGCAGGCGTAGCACCTCGTGTGGCCCAGGCAGCAATGAGGCATTCATCAATTGATTTGACAATGAATATTTATACAGACCCGACACTTTTAGATGTGGCAGGTGCTATCAATGCACTGCCGAAGTTTACAGCCTCGCAATTGAAAAGTGCGAAGATAGCGTAAGATTTGAGTTCGCAATCATAGGACTAAGATTTTAGTCAGCAGGTTATATAAAAGGTTGAACATTTTTGAATTTTTTATAGCTTCTTAATTTTAAAAGACTTAAAAAAATAATAATTTTATAAAATCCGCACTTATTAAGGTTTTGGGTTGTAGAACAGTTGTAGTTATTTGAGCAACGGCATAGAATTATAGTTTATCAAAATCATTCTTTCTTGTCAAGCAATCTTCATCTGTCAAGCCGTGCCTCATGCATAATCTTTTCCACTTCGGCAAAACTTACCGTTGAGTGTCGCCCTAAGTTGTCATCACGGCGCACCATCTCCTGTTTGACGCCGTTCAGTATAACGCCAGCTTTTTGTGCTCATATTAATTTTCCTTTAATAAATGCCTAACATTCAAAACATTTTGTATTGGACAGCTATAAGAGATAACTCCAGTACCAACTATTATATTATTATGTTTTGCCGAAATGTCTTTTGTATGGAGAATTTGCGATTTCAATTCGCATAGAGGCCCATTTTCAATTAGAACCGGGCTAATATTTCTTCTTATCAATCTTTTAGCTTCAATGGCGGTAAATTTTTCAATGCTTGAACCAAAATCACTTAATGTTATGTCAAACCCATTTTGCAGCATATATTCAGCAATCGGATCTGTTGTGCCGCCAATGACATACTCGCTAAGTTGACAGCCCGCGGATTTTATCTCTGCACAAATACGCTGAATAAACGGTGAAACATAGGTTCGATAAAGCTGCGGCGACAGCAGAGGCGGCGCACAATGTGAATCGAATATACAAATCGATGCACCTTTTTTAATTATGGCTTTGGCATAACTAATGCAGAACTCTGTGCAATATTCCATAAGAGCCGCAAAGTTTTGGGGTTCAGTAAAAATCGCCATCAACGCCTGTTCTATGCCCATCAGTTCCACAGCAATCGAATATGGGCCGGTAACCGCTCCTCGAACCGGCACTTCTTTGCCAAATTTTTCATTTACCTTCTCAATTGCACGGAGTAATAAAGATATTCGTCCGGCTTTTTCGTCAAAGGAACGCATCCGGTTTAAGTCTATCTTATCGGATAAGATTCGTTTATCAATAATCGGCACTGAACCTTTGGCATCAGGAAACAGAACCTGGCAGCCCAGAGCCTCTGCCTCAATATTATATATATCTATGCCAACAGTCAGCATATCTGGTTTGTATGTTTCATATTCTGCGGTTATAGCCTCAACGAGCAGTTGCTCGCTGCGCGATACATTCGCAGGGCTTTGGCCTATCAATGCTGCCTTATGCTCATAAATCGCAGGACAAAAAAGACAGTCCTCTATTAATTGCCCTTGAAGTTTGGCTTTGATTTTTTCTAAAGGTTTCATTCAGGTACTCATTTTTTCCTTTGCCGCTTTGATACCATCAGCAACGGTCGCAACAACCGTCGTATTCTGATGCACGTAATGCTCGCACTGCTTCTATCATCGCTAAATAACTATCCACAGGAATATAATCAGGAATAGAATTGCCGCTGCCAATAGCATAACCTTTTGCATTAGCTCGAAAACGTTTGCCATCCTCAAGAACTTTAGATTTAATCTCATCAGGTTTCGATTTACAAAGTACATCAACATCGATTCCCCCAAACAAACCTATTCGACTTCCATATTGATCTATCCATTTATCGAATGGAGATATAGCATCTTCGTTGAATGTTTTGCATTTATGCCTAATTCAATGACATCATCCATAACATCAAATATGCAGCCGCAGGAATGCCATAGAAACGGCTTATTATATGATTTGATCAATGAAATAATTCGTTTGTACTGCGGCAAAATAAATTGACGGATATTGTTTATAGAAGTGAGGGTGCTTGATCTAAATCCCAAATCGTCGCCAAATCTGCATACAACAAAAAAATCGGCATATTGCTCTAAAAATCGTTTCCATATCCTTACGAGCAAATCACCTATACTTGCATAAATATCACTGAAAAGCTGAGGATCGTCAACCTGCATATAAGCCAGATATTCGAGACCGACCAAGTCTTCACTGATCTCGAATACGCCGTTGCCTATTCCTCCTATGACTTTCATACCTTCGGGTATCTGCCGGATTAATATATCAAATCGTTTTTGAGCATAATTCCAAAATTTTGAATCAAGTTCATTCCACGGATAATTATTAAAATCTTTTCTATTTTGAATCGGTCCCGGTTTGCCTCCCAAAAGCGCGCCAGAACCCGGCAATATATGAGTTATGCATATCTCATAAGATATCGTGTCGTAAGTCATCTCTTTAAAGAACCGGCTGAAATGTTTGAAATAATTTTCTATATCGTCTTCATTGCCATCAATACAATCCGCAAATTTAACATTAAGAATCTTTTCCATAATCAACGGACTGATTATATGTTCATACAAGGGCAATCTAGATGGTTTTTGATTATTTGCCACAGCTAACATATGTCGATAGTCAGGTTTAAAATTCAATATTGGAACCGCCTTCTAAAAAACAATTTTAAAACATAAAATTCTTAACAAACCAGTTATTTAAATTAAAACACTAGAATTAACTTTAACGGCCAGTGTGATTTTTTAGAAGCTACAATATATTTTTATATCGAACCGCTGCCAACTTCCAAACTACCAAATTTGCCCGCAAAAAAACTAATCTGGATTATAACCGAGCTCTCTAATTGCAAGTTGATTACTGAACAGAGATCCTTTAGGGGCATTTGCAAAATAATTTAAATCCTTGACTGGCGGAGGCATCTCAGGGTATGTAGTTTTGATAAAATCAAGCGAATTCTGTAACATACTTGTTTCAGCATCAGATATATAGAAAGATTTAAAAGGAATCTCCATATCATACTTATTATACTTTAATGAAAGTTCAAGTGCTTGTAAAACATTCTCTATGCGCACAATAGATTTGAACCAATTATCCTCATTATCAGTGCTAGATATGCTATGTGTAAAATCTAATTGGCCAAATCGTAAACAAATACACTCTATTCCGTATGCGCGACTGTATTGTTCACACAACAATTCCCCTATCCATTTAACTAAGCCATGAGGTTCGTGCGGCAAACATGGATGCTCTTCATCAATTGGTATATAAAGCGGTTTATAATCCACCTTATGTGAGACAAATCCTGACACACAAACACTACTTGCATAAATTAATTTTGCAATCCCTTTATTACTTACAAATTCTAAAGTTTGATATAATTGTTCAAAATCTATTTTTGGAATGGATTTTTTACTTATGGTAGAAAACATGGATGCAAGATATACAACAGCATCAAACTCCGTTTCCATTAAACTTGTCAATATCTGCTGAAAATTATTCCCTTTGATTACGTGTAATTCTACTTTAGAATCAAAAGACGGCCAAGGTTCATCAACAAATGTGAGTTGATATTTTAGTCCCATTTTCCGCAAAATCTTCTCGGCAATTAAATATCCGGGGCAAATAAAAAGAAGTTTAATATCTTCCATAAAATTAAATCTTTCCTATTTGTCGAACAGAAACAAAACCTCTTGTTTTTATAGATTCTTTGGCTGCCAAGCAAGCGTAAATACTTTTTAGGCCAGTTTCTATTGGTGTAAATGATTTTGCCCCAACAGTAATAACATCAATAAAATTGCGCGCAAGCTCAACATCCCCACCAAAGTGATTAGAATTTGTTTCAAATTTTGTATTGCTTGAAAACGCCTTATGATGTGCAGTATATTTAAGTGAACTGGAATAAAAGTCAAAATTTATTGTACCATGATACCCGCTGATAATTGCCGTTCGAATTTCGGTGTCACGTCTTGAAAAGAAAACTTGAGTGTATATTCCATGAGCACCTGAAGCAAATTCAATTAGCACACTGGTTGCGTCCTCATTCATTCCTGTTTTTGGTGTTCCACAATCAGCACTGAACAAACATAAGTGGTCGGAATTATCAGCACCATACTTCTGGCGATTGTAAGGACTTTCAGCACATCCTCTTGCTTCGTCACAATCAGAACATTTTAAGCCGGCACGTTTTGTTCCACCAAAGACTCGGCCATACGATGCCAATGCAGCAATGTTGACAATATCCGAATCCATTAAATATGAAATGTAATCAAGATCGTGAGTTGCCTTCTGCACCAAGAGACCTTGTGTAGATTCATAATTTCTATAAAACAGCTCCCAGTAGCAGGTTCCATACGGCACATAATTCAATGCCGTTATATGTTCACAGGTACCAATCATGCCTGATTCTATATTTTCTCTTGCAAGTGTGCAAATAGGAGAAACTCGAAGAGGAAAACTAACTACGACATTACATTTAGATTTAGAAAACGCCTTTTCAAGCGCGATGGTCTGTTCCAGCGAAATCGCAACCGGTTTTTCCAAAAACAAAGGAATATCATACTTGGCAGCTTCAATAGCATAAGGAGCGTGCAATTGACACCGTGTTCCAATTAATAAGCCATCGGGTTTATCGAGCTGAACCATTTCTGAAATACTATCACGAAAAACGTAATCGCCGTTAGAACTTGAAACTCGCTCTCCAACTGCCTTTTGATTTGGATCTATAACTGAAACAACTTTTGCATTGTTATTTAATTGCTGGAGAATTTTAACTATTTGGCTAATCCGGTCTCCATATCCAATTACACCTAACCGAATCATTTTATTTCTCCTGTGGAGTGTATTTTTCCAGAAACAGATTTTTGGCATTCTTCAATTTTCTTAAGACTAAAAGCCTGCCAGGCAATACCTGGATTCATAGGAACAAATACAGCTCTATTAATTAATTCTACTTGAGTCAATCCATGCCTGTCACCTGCGAATTTAGAAGAGAAACAATCCGGGCTATTAAAAATCCCAAATGGTACATCAGGAAATAACTTTGCGTGATTATGAAGGCTCATTGCTTCCCACTGCTCGATCGCTAAATCAGTCATGCCTTGTTCTGCAAGTGCCCATACTGCCCAATGAGCAGTTTGCGGCCATATTCCTGCATTTTCGCCATCACCTGATGGAAGCGGACAAAATGATATATCTTCTGGAGGAGGACTACTATATGGTTTACTCATAAGCATAAGGCCTATTGAAGTGCCACATTTTTGAACCGCGGATACAATGGACTGCTGCCTCTGCATATCTGTGCCACATCTGCCCAATACTGCCCATGTTTGAGCATTCAAAAACAGTCTGTCTTCTTTAAAACCTACTGCAAATCCCTGATCTGTGTAACCTCGAACAAACCATGCTTTATCAAAACATTTCTGCACAGCCGTTTGCAGTCCATCACAAAATTCTTTTACTTCTTTTGCAAAATCATACTCATTCAATTCTACTGCATATTTTTCCAATAAAGAAAATGCACGGCAGGCCATTTCAGAATTCATAACAGATTCTCCACGGCCCCCAGCACCAATTAGTGAAAGATAATCATTCCAATCTCCGTCCCTTATAAGAATCAATCCATTCCGCCCTACCCCGATATTATCTCTTATCCAATAAAAAGCTTTTTTTATATGTTTCCACATCGAAGATATAGCTTTCAAATCCCAATATTTTATTTCTTCGAGAAATATGCCTGTATCCCCTGTTATCGCAACATATTCGCAACAACCCAATATAAACCAAATTTCATTATCAGACTCGAATTCATAACTGGAAATATCTCTATAATTGGTAAAATTATGATTTTTAGGAATATCTCCGTTAATTAGCTGTGTTTTCGCAACCCAACGCAAAGAACTTTTTGCTAAATCAGGATACCAGTACGCAAGGCAAATTGCAGTTTCACACGCTTCTCTTACAGGAAACCCACAACTTCCATATCCTCCGATAGCAATAAAATATTCTTCAAGATAACTATCATAGCTCAAAAATGAAAGCAGTTGCCCCATACACCATTTGGCTTCATGCTGCATCCAAGATTGTGGGGCTTTGATTTGAACCCGTTCCAATAACAACTTCCAGGCATTGTGAATGTTATCTTGCGAATGCAAATTTTTATTATCATCAACTTTTAAACCATATCCAACCCGACAGCAAATTTCTATCTCTTCACCTGGCTTAATTTGAATTGTTTTTTTCATACGCAGCGTTCTTTGGCTTGAGCAATTTTCACAAGATGAATCAGCGACCAAAAATATATTATGCAATTCATTACCAGGCAAAGAAAACCCACAAAAATTCTCACCGGTAAATATCAAGTGAGCATCCGTCCTTCCAGAACATACTAACTTGGCATCGCTGCACAGAAACAATTCCGCATTGAGCAATTCTTTGCTTTTGTTGCATATTTTCAAAAATCCATCTATCCGTGGTTGTTTAGATGGTTCAGCTATGAAGGTTTGAGAAATTTCAAGATTATAAGTTTTCGTTTTCAACTGACCAGTATAAGTTCCATATCCAACGCCATATGTAAATTGTTTAGGCGATTCCAGTTCCCCATTGATCAATGAATATAAATCGTCACCAATCTTCATCATAAAATACAAACTGCTGCGGCTCTCAAGACGTGGTGAAATCGGATTTAACATTGTATAGCCGCCTTCAGTTGTGAAGCATTTTACTGTTCCCCACTGATCAAGCAATGCACTAATTCTTCCGGTGCTTATTAAATGATTGAATGGATAATAGGAATTTGGATTTGAATCTAAATTTGATACAAAACATGGAAGGCCATAATCATCTGCAGATTGAGTAAAATATTTTGACATTTTCTCATATCTCATCTTTCTTTGTACCAACAAAAACATTTTGCTGCGTTTTCTGTTCCAAGACTTGCTGATTTTCCACTGTACCTTTTAACAATCTGAACATCTTGCGAATATCAAACACCCCACCAATAAACATTAATACTGTTCCTATAATTCCTGTAACCATGTAAATCATAAGATAAATAAACCAGAATTTGAACCAGAATTTATCTTCAGTGCCCCTGTGAAAATGATAATAAGTAACAACTACAAACACTGTAAACCACATCATCCACCAACCATATGTCGCAAAGAATAAAATTTTATCCCCTGTCGAAAATTCTGAAGTCAAACCAAGTTTTGAGAAAATATCACGAACTACACCTTGTTTTTGGGGAATATCCTCAAATTTACTGTCATGAAATAAATGATTCATACTATAATTGGTTTGCCTGCCAAGCAGGGAAACAATTACATAAACCAATATTGAGATTATCATTGCAATAAAC
>MHYA01000174.1:7611-19526 GCA_001825675.1 Planctomycetes bacterium GWF2_42_9
CCTGCCCGTTGATAAAAAAATTAGGATCAATATATTTAAGAATTATACCAGCGACAGCCAAAACAGAACCGACAACCATTGCACTCCATGCAGCAGCAGTTGTGCCGCGTTTCCAATATAATCCCCCAATAATCACAGCACCTGAACCTCCAGTATATACTGCCATTGTAATAGCTAAATGGAGCGCAATACTCTGGTTTTGTTTAAAAAAAAGACTGAAACAAAATACAAAAAGTGACACGCCCAAGATTGATAATCTCAAAATTTTAAGCTGCTGTTTTTCTGCTAATGGCTTTTTTCTAAGGGGGAGTACAACCTCTTGAATGAATATACTGCCCCAAGAGTGCAATGCCGTGGTTGTTGAGGTAAAAAATGCAGCCAACATAACAGCGCAAAAACATCCAATCAATCCTTTTGGAAGAAATTGAATCATCGACAAAGGAGTTACCAACTGACTGCGAATTTCAGGATTGTTCACAGTTTCTAATACTCTTGTAACTTTCGCAGCTTCAAATAAATACTTTGGATGATGCATTAACGTAAAAGCGCAAATCGGCAGAATAAACCATATAACAGTTTGAATTGCGGCACGCCAGGTGCCCCAGATACGTCCCATCTTCGCCTCATGTGGACTAATCGCACAGCAATTATATCCCTGGGTCCCCTGCCAGGACATATAAGTATAAAATGCACCAAACGCACCAATTAGATAGAACCAGAGATTGAAATCTTTAACTTTGCTTGTGTGAAAAGGATTAACCATCGAAGCATCAGGCGGGGCCGCTGCCATCGCGGATGTAATATCTGACCAGTTCATTACCTTGAATATTACAAGTGCTATGACAATGAACACGACATTGACAAAAACTCCCTGCATAAAGTCTGTCAAAAGAATTGTAATCTGTCCGCCCCATACCGTACATGTTACTGCAAAGCTTAGCAACACAATCATTATAAGTACAAATGATGGTATCTGAAAAACTCCAATCCTAATTATTTCTGGAAATCCACAAAAATATACAAAAAAATCAGCGGCAACGGCTGGAAAAATCCCGAAATTTAAAATCCCCGCACTAAAAGCAAGCATACCCGCAAATATTCGTAATTTACGGCTATATCTCATTTCAAAGAATTCTGCCATTGTCATGGCCCGAGTCTTTCTAAACCTGTAAACCACCCAACCTGTAAGAGGAATCAAAGCTAATATTGGATGCATCATAAAGCTCCACCAGCATGGCGCAATACCAGCCCTATAATGAATCTGAAAAGCCCCAATAATACTTATCGCTCCAAGTGCTGATATTCCCTCGGAAATACTGACAATATAACGCCCTGCACAACGATCCGCTGCTAAAAAACCAGCTACGGTATGAGTATATCGTCTGCTAATCATTATACCAAACACAATCAAAGCAAACAAAAGCAGAACAAAAAACCAGTCAAGGGAAACCATATTCATAAAAACAATCCACCCGTAAATTTATAACTCGGAATCTTTTTTGATGTGCGCTAATAACTCATCTATTTCTGCAAATGCAAGACCTGTAACTGTATCAGCACAACCATAATAGATTGCAATCCGTTTTTTATGTTTATCCGCAACCGCAGCACATGGAAATACCACATTTGGTACATCTCCAACACATTCGTAATCGGTTTGAGGCGACAATAAATAAGATTTGGTTCTATATAAGACTTTCCATGGTTCATCAATATCAAGTAAAGCTGCGCCCATACTGTAAACAAAACCATTACAACTTGTCAATACTCCATGATAGAATACCAGCCAGCCTTCGCTCGTTTCTATGGGAGTAGGTCCAGGCCCAATTTTGGTATGCTGCCAACTCCACGGTTTGGTACCCATCACAAAGCGATGTTTACCCCAATAACACATATCAGGGCTTTCGCTGCAATAAATATCTCCAAATGGAGTGTGACCATTATCTGAAGGCCTGCTTAACATAACATATTTGCCATTGATTTTTCTCGGAAATAGAACTCCATTACGATTAAAAGGTAAGAATGCATTTTCCAGCTGATAAAATTCTTTAAAATCATAAGTATAACCAACGCCAATAGTCGGACCATGATACCAATTACACCACGTAATATAATATCTGTCATCAATCCAGCAAACCCTTGGATCGTAACCATAGTAAAAGTCAGAAATTGCTTTTTCAGAGCAAACAAATCGAATCGGCTCGGAATTTATTTGCCAATCATAGCCATTAATACTTTTTCCACTGTGTAATCTCATTTGGCGAGCTTTGTTATCACATCTGAAAACACCCGCATATCCATTTTCATAATGAACCACAGCACTATTAAATATACTATTCGAAGACGGAATAAGATTACGCGGTATAATCGGATTCCTGCTATATCTCCACATAACATCGTCACATTTTTCTGGTCTACATTCCCATGGAAAATCTTCAACCGTTGATGTTGATGCGGAATTTACCAAAACAGCATCCTTAAGCATTATTTGCTCCTAATAAAAATTTATGCAATTGCCCTTAAGCAGACATCAAGTACATTATATGATAATTCAATATCAGTTTCAGGGCTTTTTCCTTTAAAGACACATTCTGCAAAATGATTTAACTCTGATGCATATGGGTCATCACTTACATCCATCATCGGACGTGGATCTGAAATGAATACCTTACCGTTCAAATATTTTACAACTGGTGCATTATCAAGCGTGTTCCACTGAATGACACCTTTTGTGCCGACTATCAAAATATCCTCTTTGGTAGGATAGCCTCTCGGATTTAAAATCGTAAGATTCTGTTCGACATATCCTGTTGCTCCATTTGGGAATTTAAGCATCACTGATGTGAAATTGGCGGTTTCCATGCTGTCATTTTTATCTGCATAGACCGACTTTGTGCGTGAAAAAGTTGTTTCCGCTTTCGTTTGCCCCATTAAATAAAATAATTTATCTACATAATGTGGCCCATTGTGAACAAACTGTCCGCCGCTAGCTTTCTTGTAATAAAGCGAGTTTTTTTCATATGGGAAAAAAGCACCTTTATAAATAACTTTCCCGAATACTACATTTCCAATTGTCCCTTCCGTAATCGCTTCACGGATATTACGGCACATTGTTGTGAAACGCATATGATGACCGCTCATAAAGGTAACATTATTCGCCTTGATTGCATCTTTTATAGCGGCTGCTTCCTGCATACTTATTGCAAATGGTTTTTCGCAAAAAACATGTTTACCATATTTTGCAGCCTTTATTATTTGCTCACAATGCACATGATCAGGCGTACAAATATCAACTGCATCAATTTCCTTATTTTCAAGAACTTCCTCGTAATCAGTATAATAAGGCACACCATATTGCAATGCCTGCTCTTTGACCCCATCTTCTCTAATATCACATAACGCAACTAATTTCACTGAAGACAATTTTTTTATAGCAGGCAAATGCGAACCTGTTGCTATATTCAGCCTGCCTGCACCAATAACAGCTAAACGCAGCGGTTTACTACACAAACTCATTTTACACTCCAATCTATGGATACCTTTTGCTCTGAAAATGTTTGTGAACTGCGTAAAGCATATTTTAATATTGCGCCAGTCATAGCTGCTTCGTATCCAGTTGCTATATCATTATAATTTTTAGAAATTGCCGCTTCAACGATTGAATGTCCTAATCTTACCAACGGGTCAGATTCAAAATTACTACGAAAATCACGCACATCAATAGTGCCGGCCGTACCGCTTATATCAAGCCAGTTTATCCCCGCTCTCTTAGCAGTACAACGGCCCGTAATAAGATTAGCTATTACACCATTTTCATATTGTATAGATATCTGGCCAAAATCTTCAATACTTAACTCTTTGTATTCCTTGTAAAAATATGTATCCATATGAGCATAAACAGAAACTGGTTTAGAGTTGACTATCCAATTCAGATAATCTACCGCATGATATCCGGCACTTAAAGCGTCGCCGCCGCCAAAAGCATCAACATAATCCTGACTTGCTGTAAACCCCTGTAACGGTCCGTTAGTCCAGATATAACCCATATTTATTGTTGTAACATCGCCAATTTGTCCGGACCGAATAGAATTCCTAACATCTTGAAGAACAGGATAAAACCTTAATGGCAATGCAACTAAAAACATTTTGCCTTTCTGTTTTGCATATTCTGCAAGCTCAAACGAATCTTCAGGATTTTTGGTGGCGGGTTTATCACGAAGCACATGCTTGCCGGCATCAATGCACTCTTTACCCAATTTAAATGCCTTGCTCGGTTCACACATAAGTACAATCAAATCAATGTCCTCACGTGAAAGAACACTTCGATAATCTGAATAATACTCTGCTGAAAGTTCTTTTGCATATTGTTTATGATATTCTTTTCCCGCTCTGTTTTCAGCCAACACTTCAGATGCAGAATCATAGTGGCTGACTGCAAGAATCTTTACTTGCGGATCTTTATTCAATGTCTGCTCATAGGAATGATTCCCTCGCAAACCAACTCCAATTACTCCGACCCTAAGAATTTGTGGTATCTGTTGTTCTTTCTTAATTTTAAATTTAGAAGCAACAGACACAATATTCTTGTTTGGCAAGGTTGCTGCCATCATTACATTTTCTACTGACTTTTTCATATCGTTGCCATTACAATTGAATTAATAAACAATTACAAAAATATTTAAGTTTTTTATTCCGTCATTTGATTACTTATCGGCATATGGAAAAATGACAGAATACGTTGATCCGCCAGCAAATAACAATTTCTTTTCTCTATCCATTAACATATTAACGTGGCCATCGGCATGTAAAATATTATAGCCTTCACGATGCGTTCTTATCAACTCTGTTCTTGTCCACGTCCCATCTACGGTAGTACAAATTGGATTATCCATTTGTATAGCAATACTTGGTGGAATTCTGCTTAATCTGCCATTTGCATTTTTAAGTGGATAGTAAATTTTATTACCTATAAGTGCATTTTTAACTGAAGCGTCGTCATAAAGATTCCTATAAATATAAGAGCTACGAATTATTGCAGTAGCTTTATCAACAGGTTGAGCTGCTAACCATGAGTTTTCATACGTTAAAAGAACTTTACCATTTCCGCCAGGACAATAAAAAAGCTTTGGATCAACAAGGAATTTTAAATTATATAAATGACCTAGGCCGGCCCAAGTGTTT
The DNA here is from genome assembly GCA_001825675.1 of Planctomycetes bacterium GWF2_42_9. GTDB lineage: Bacteria > Planctomycetota > Phycisphaerae > Sedimentisphaerales > UBA12454 > UBA12454. The sequence continues at coordinate 12,793 of MHYA01000174.1, forward strand.
TTCTTTACAGCAGGGCCATTATTAGAAGTAGTCAATGGCCGCTTTAGATCATAATGTGCCAAGTCATAATATCCATATTGACCTGGAATATATTGCGGCACTTTATCATCATTGGCTTGTGCATATAATTGAAGATATATTCTAAACTGACGCAATTGTGATTTACAAACAGTAAGTCTGCCCGACTCACGAGCTTTGTTTAAAGCCGGCATCATTACTGCAAGAAGTATGGCTATAATAGATATCACAACCAGCAATTCAACAAGTGTAAAACCATTCCTTTTCATTTTATTTCTCACAAATCTGATCTTTAAAAATAGTTGCTCCGGCACTCACCGGAGCAACGCATTATCTTAAATTTTTTATTTTTTCTTTCTCATCATAAATAAAACACCTGACACAAGAAGACCTAAAGTTGCGGGTTCTGGAATCTCATATGAAACGACAAGAGATGTTGCCATAGGATTAGTCTCACGATCAGTTATAGCTCTCTGACTGCTGGCAATAACAGTTTCATTCTGAATGATAAAACCATAATTGGCACCGCCATTTGCCCAATTTTGAACGGTTTGAACCAGAATATTATTAGTTGTTTCATCACCGCTTGCAATAATTTTAACACCATTACTGTTTCCTAAAGCCCCTGATGAGCATACAAGTGTACCTAAATCTCCGCCGGCAGTTGTCCAATTTACTCCAGCCATTCTTTCTATCCAATCAACCGTTGATTCATCCCAAGCTGCAGCGGCTGTATATACATTAACTGGATAACCATTTGAAACAGGACTTTGTGTCCAATTTACGGTAACCATCAATTGTACACTTGTGATGGTCTTACCTGCCAAAGAGGACAAGTCAAAATGGAGAAAACCCTTTTTATGCTTATTTGGCACAAGATTCCAGCCGCCACCATTTCCAAAGGTTGTACTTTGATACGCTGTTGCATCATAATTACCAGCATCAGCATCGCAATAAATTGTGGCAGTTTCAATAATAGTTGCCTGTGCAATTCCACATACCATCAACATTAAACCCAAACCTAACAAATTCTTCTTCATTTTTTCTACTCCTAATTTTAAACACTATTACTTATTTAAATAACATACCTCGTACGCCAAAATCTATATTAATTTCCGACAACCTCCTTCCTCATATTGAGATTAATTATTAAAAATCTTTTACGGACATCCGACAAGATTATTACATTTTAGCCATTGAGATGCAAAAACACTCAAATCGAGCAGATTAACGTTGCAGTCCTTGTCTATATCTCCATCGAGACCACGGCCGTAATCGTTTTTTTCATAGCAGTTCAATGGTTGAGGTCTGAAAACTTTTCTAAAACCATATTTGTCACCAAATACAAGTGACCAGCCAGATGTCGGGAAAGCAACCTGATATTTCCTTTCATCCAAATTCAATCGGCTTACATCATCATTTTGATATGTAAAAGTCTGCTCGGTCAAAGAGGTTGTACCGGAATCTGTAACCAAACTAATATCATTAACTTCAGAAATTGGGTCTATCAAAGTTACAGTGTTTTCGTTGTCATTAAAGGTAAGATATGGAGCAGAAGACCACATATACCTTGCAGCTTCGCCCAACTGAACATAATCCTTGGCTGCTCGCCATTCTGTAAATATATAACCGTCTGCGACAAAACCCTTTGAACGTGCATAAGCCAACTCACGGGCATTCTTTACAGACCTGTCCAGAGAGTTATAACCACTGGCAGTCCATAGCTTTTTGGAATTAGAACCGAACCAGTTAGCTATTTTATGTTCTTCCATAAAATCATCTGACCAGTCATTTACAATCATTCCGGCTGGAAGTTGATTGATCACTGTTGATGCAATGTCGGCATATCTGGTGTATATCCAGCCGCGTTTGTGATACAAATTAGACGGATCTCCAAACATAATAACTTCTACATCTGGACTGATACCTTTTACAATTTTATTCAATTTATTTATATGATCCGCATAAATCGCAGCCACACTCATTCCACGTTGTAAATCTCGGCTGTCAGTGTTTATAGAAACTATTTCATCTGCACCGATATGAATGTATCGCGGTTTTAATTTTTCAATAACTTTATGCATTATCTGTTCTGTGATTTCATACGCTCTTGGTTCACTTAGACAAGTCTGCCTCCAATTCGATTGATTTTGTACATTTGCAAGATAATTATAGCTGGCATATACAGTCGTCCCTGCCGCAACACTGCTTCCCGAAAGACGCTGTATTCCAAATCTGCTTAAGCTGGTACCGTTTTGTATACCGCCAACTAAACTATAATCTGTTCCAGGCACCAATAGAGCCCCACCTGCTGTTCGCAATTCAAATTTTGAACTGGCCGTCTGAAGCACTATCGGATAAGTTTCACCTGTAACAAAACTGTATGAATCAGATTTATTAGAAAGATAGACAACTGAATTACTGAAAGTATATGCTTCATTGCTGACCCACTTACCTGCACTCAAATTATAAGTTTCATTTGGGTCATCTGTCAGAATAGGATTCCTGAAATTAATGCCGCCTATAATCGGCTCTATTCCTGCGGCTCTGACTTTTGAAAACATCTGCTCAAATGCGGTACACATATTAGGGTCGTTAATTTTCCAAATAGGGGTTGAATCAAATAATATCGCATTAAGCCTGTTTTCATGGCATTTTGAAATCAACATATCCAGATCGTTTTGTGTATCAGCAAAAGTACTGAGAAAGTCAAAACGATGTAGAGCGCGTACTTTGTTTTCTGGCCAATCAATTACCACTTTGGATGTGTTTATTGAATTGGAATCGATGAGGTTTTTCAAATAACTCAAACCATAGTATAAACCCCTCTCATCTTTTGCACCAACATAGATTCTGTCGCTCGTGAATTTGATGATGTAACCTTCCTGCCTGATTCCAGCTACTGCTCCATACTTTGTTGTAATAGAGCTTATTGCCAATCTGTTCATATCATCTGTGATAACTATTGCCGGAGAAGTAGAAGGCTCCTGTGAAGTAATTGCGAGCGAACTCTTCCACAACGTCAGCGGCGACCAAACCCAGCTTTTGTCCATTTCTATGAACTTCGCCCAACCGTCCAAAAAGTGTACAGACTGTATAGTATTCACTGCGGGCACACCATCATTTGTTGCAAATTCAAGCTGTGGATAAAATTGCGGGCTTTCAGGAACTATTTTCGGTTCCCATGCTGTCGCCATCAGGAAAAGGCCCTTTTGAATCAAAATCTCATCGACCCAAATTACACCTGTTACACTGGTTGGTAAACCAATATCAAGAGTAAGCGAGGTTGCACCAGTTGGTACTGTCTGTTGACTGCGTATTGTAATAAAGCCGGCAGCATTGCAGGATAACACCTCTGAAAATGTCGCACCTGTTGACCACTGGCCTCGCAGAACGGATGCCGTAGACATGGAAGTGCCTGGTACATTTTCCATTCTAATACTTGTCTCAATACGTACCGCATTGCTACCAGAAACATTCAGATTGGAAAACCGCAGACATTGATCGTTTGTTGTAGTCTTCTGAATTGCAAGTACACCTGTTTTCGGCAAACCAGCCTGTATTATAGAGAAATTGCTGGAGTTGCCAACTATATTGCTCTGATAATTAGCTGCACCATCGAAATCAAGCCATTTTAGCAATGAACCTGTTGTTTGTTGGGTACCAACACCGGCACCTAATTTGATATAATAATCTTTACATGTAGATATAGGATCAATGCCTGCCTGAAGTCTGAAGTAAATACGGTTTCGATTACCATTACTATTATATGCAAGCACATCTCTCGGTATATAAGTCCCTGTTGGTTTATAGTATATTGCAATGTCATTTGCGCTGTTTACCAGACCGCGTTTTGCCCAAACTTTACTATCAACATCGTGCCAATCCAAACCTACAATTGTATTTGACTGAATCTGTTGGTAAGGAGACGCGAGTCGCTGGTCTGTGTTATTACCCGAAGTTATAGTCAAAGGAATAGTAGTCGGTTCCTCGTTGCTACCGCCATCATCATAGGTGATAATAAGCCTTGCCCATTGCTCCTGTGGATATGCTTCTTTATGGCTAATACATCGTTGCAGTCCGCCGGAACCTTCTCTGCGGATACAAACACCGTAATTCGGAATAGTCCCGTCAATCCATCCCTGAACTAAAGATACCATATCTGTACCCTGCCCTGCCAACTTTAGACCGGTAGTACTTCCAAGCTCACAACCGGTGCTAACGGGTGTTGCACCGATATCACCCATATAGGTATCCCACCATATATCTTCACCGTTGATCTGATCTCGGAAGTATGAATTGACACGTAATTCATTCCATGAATTTGTTACACGATATACATTCACTGGGTATAAGTCTGCCGACTCCACCCATCGAACATATACATACATTTCAACACTCTGAATTGTCTTACCAGCTAACGATGAAACATCAAATCCAAAAAATGCTCTTTTATTATCATTGTCCCAAATAAGAAGATCGTTTGTATTGCCTGCTGTATAATCCCATATGCCTTTATAATTACCACAATCAGCATTGGTATATATAATTGCCGTTCCCGCGCATGCTAAAAATGTCATACAAAGAATTATAATTAAAACTGATAACATTGTCTTCATATCATCAACTCCTAAGAATATGTTTTATTTAATTATTCGTTAATTGAATCCAACCATTCAGACGCAAACACATTTAAATCTAAGAAATCCACATAACAATCCTTATTCAAATCTCCACGCATCGCATTATCCGTATTCCATGTAGCATCACAGTCCGGTTTCTCACCCTGATGGTAAACAATTGATAACTGCGCATGCTTGGATTGTTCGTATGCCTCACGACGTGCGATTGTTCTCTGATGGCTGCCTCCGGGATCTTTGGACAACCTCATAACCATAATTCCATAATTTGGAATAGTACCGTCTATCCACCCCTGAACTAAATTTATCAACTCTTGCCCAGATGCGACAGTCTTGAGACCGGTCGTATTGGACAAGTTATATTGATTACTAATTAAAGTGCTATAGTCACCACCCCTGTTATAATTTGGATCGTTCGTAGGAAGATTAACGCAATCCCAAAAAACAGAATTATCCCTGTATTGCCATGCAAGATAATTTTCATTCCATGGACTATCCACCCTATAAACTTGAACAGGGAATTGATTTGGACTAGTATTATATTGATCTTCTACCCACGCCACAAAAATATTCATCTCAACATTGTCTACCGTATATCCAGTCAGAGATGAAACATCAAAATGAAAGAATACTTTCTTTTCGCGATTATCTTTCAAATTCAGGTCATTGGTATTGCCAAAATTCATATACGATATGAAAATATAATTACCTGCATCCGCATCAGTATATATAGTTGTTTCTCGTGCAGAACATAAACACACCATTAACATTTGAATCATCACCAGAATCATAATCTTCTTGTTCATAATTTCCTCCAAAATTAACTTATATTCTAATTTGTTTTGTTATTCTTGCTACATCAGTAAAAGAATTCGAAACTGTTCTGATCTCTGTTGTGTTGTTCGAAAGCATAATTTTATTTTCCCCCGGATTAACCGCTGGTATTACCATATCACTTGGCAATACTATTGTTTTACCGAGGGCAGGCTCTACAGACCCCATCTGCTCAATTAACATTTTGCCCGCACACTCTCCCGCACGGAAAAACGGCCTGCGAAAACTTATCATCGACTTAAGAAACTCGGAATCTCCAATTGACACAAATTCAAAGCCGGATACACACCGGCCCGAATCCAATTGTAGTCTAGACCCCATCAACTCATCCCATACTGCATATGCGATTTCATCATTGAAACATACCAACGCTGTAAAATCTGCCGCTCGTCTTAAAAATTCCTTAGCAGCTCTTTTGGCAAAATCAAATGCCGTATAAGTTGTGCCAGTTTCCTCCGAACCTGATATAAATGCCAAATCAGAATTAAATTCCAAATTACATCGTGCTAATCCTGCAAGATATGCCTCATAACGAATACGACCCATCGTATAGAATGTCGGACCAACATATCCTATCTTACGATGACCTTTACTTACAAAAAATTTCACCGCTTCCGCTATTGCATCTGAATTATCAAGAAGAACGCTGCTCCATAATTCACTTGTTACCGGCCTATTTACAACTACAAATGGTACTTTTCGTTCCACTAATTCCTTATAATAGCCTGAATTATCTTTGTGCCCCTCATATACTGGTGTAATTATCAAGCCATCAATATTTTTTCGGATAAGATCTTCTATCGTTTGCCTCTCAAACGACAAATCCGAGCCAACGCCTGCGTATACCAAATGATATTGTGTACTGGCAAGTACACGATTTATGCCTAAAAGAAGTTCATGATTGGTGCGAGACCGTGTATCATCAGCACCTAACGTCGTCAAACCAATAAACCCAGATCGAACCTTTTGAGATCCCATATCCGATGGTCCGCCTACAAACGTACCGCGGCCAGGCATCCTGAATATTTTGCCTTCTCTTTCCAGTTGGTTAAGGACCGTTCGGACTGAAACCCTGCTTACCATGTGCATTTCAGACAATTCACGTTCCGATGGTAATTGCTCACCTTTGCGATATTCGTTGATTGCTATCTTATCTTCGATGATTTGCTGTAATCTTTGATATTTAAATTTTAACTCTGCCATAATAATCTCATAATACCAGTGTCGATCACCTTATTTATT
>MHYA01000175.1 GCA_001825675.1 Planctomycetes bacterium GWF2_42_9
CAAGATGCAAATCACAGAAACAGCCTCCCCATCCCAAAGCGATATCATGATTATGCAGCCGCCAGTCATCTTCAATCCATATCGAAATGGGTTTAATTTCCTTAGCCAAATATGCGAAAATAGAACAAATATATTTTTGCCATTTTTTACAGAGTGGGCAAACAGTAATACCATTGGAGGTTCCGGTTTCACCTACCATCAAAGTAAAATCTTGTGAGGGCTTTAGTTTTCGGCCTCTGCTGACGTGGCCAATAGTAAACCATGGGTTAAGGCTCAATTCTACGTTTATAGTTTCAAGCTGTTTTTTTAAATTTTTGGCAAGTTGAACATAAGGTTGCAACTCGTTTATTGTCGGATGACCGATTGCGAGTTCTTCAGCAGTGATAAGCAGCATTACTTCTTTTGTTTTTGAACTTTTACAGAACCTTAAAAGCTCATCTATCCTGCTTTGCGCGTTGAATTGCGGATCAATCTTGTAACGCAAAATATATCGATATCGTTCTTCTTTGTTCATGATATTTTTGTGCCTTTTCTCCAACCATAGCCGGCATGGAAAATTTCAAAAAGATGATGCTCGGACCGCATAGGTCTTGGCGGCTGATGCGTTATAATTTCAATGCACATAGCTATCGTCATAAGTCTCGCGTAGGTATCCCATAAACTTCCGCCATTAGCTTTATAAACGGCCGCTTTGGTAGTCCAATATCGTGTTTCATCAACCTGTGAATCGCAAAATGAGCCGTCCGGCAACTGGCTGACCATAATTTCATTAATAACCTTTTTGGACGCCATCGAAATATCCTTGCGATGATTTCCCAAATTGAAACAGCCATTGGTAAGTATGAGCATTGCGTCATAATCAAGGCACTGGCAGCCGCCTTTGCCGCTTTCAAAACCGAAAAGCCCGTCCGGCTGCTGGAGAGATAGAGTTACTTCAACCGCCTTTTCAAAATGATTTAATTTATGACCATAAGCCCAATATAAAGGATAAAAGTGCATGGCGCCTGCCATAGCGGAGCGTAAATCTGTTCCGTGTTTGAACCAATAGCCGGTATTGCAATCCTGTTTTTTGTCCAAAAAAGTCACAATGACTTCAACTGCCTCCGCGGCTTTTTTGTCTCCAAAGTGTCTGTGCTGTAAATCAAGCAGAACGCCCATATCCATAATCCAATTGCTCATAGCCCAAATGCGGTCGATATTTTCAACCCAGAGATTTTCAAGCCATTTTTCGATTTCACCTTTTTTTGTAAAAGGCTCAACGAAATCAATCGGATATTTAAGTTTCCCGTTCAGCGACTCAATTGCCCAAGCGATATGCCGACTGCGGTGAGCGCGAAGTGCCCATCGCGGATACCCCTGTGTTTCCTCTGCCATGTCAATTTCATCTTCAAAGAGACCATCTTCTTTCTGAAATGATTGCAGATATTTCAGCCAGTCATTTTTAACATTGTTGGGAATGTCATCCAGTGCTTCAAGAAACGACAAAATAAGCACAGCAGTTGCCGAAGCTATTGCAATCGGCTGACTTGCGGTTTTTGAAACACAAAATATCCAGGGCTTATCCTGTGCAAGGCCACTGATGTATGCTAAAGCACCTTTACGGCACTTACTCCACAGAAAATCATAGTCAAAAACATCGTTACTGAGCATTTTTCATAACCTCATTATTTTTTTGTTCTATTACCGGGTCATCGCTTAAAATTCCATTTAATGCCAGATTTGTGATAATCGGGCCTTTGTCGGTCATAGTAACCCATGTCAGATGGTCAAATTGGCCGAACTCTGGGCCAGCCAATGCACTTTTGCCTCCGGCGGTTGCAAGAATATAATAGCCCATATTATTGCGAATGGCTTTAGAATATTCGTGTACATGGCCAGCGAACACTGTATAGTTTCTCCTATCTATGATTAAAGATTCAAATTTTTTCCAATCATTTGAATCGGAGCGAAGCCATCGAGGTTTGTGAATAAAAACAAATGTCCAGCGGGCATTGTCATTTTGTTTTAAGACATTCTCAAAAAATTTTATTTGGTCATCATGGATAAGTCCTGAGCCGTCTAAACAGAGGAACAAAACATTCTTATAAATAAAATGATAATAGGTTCGTCCAAAACGTTTTATCCAGGCTTTTCGGGTTAAATCGTTATTGATGTCATGATTACCGGAAAGATAATAAAATCTCATATCCAGGCTGTCGGTATATGATTGTATAAAATCCCATTCTGCCTCAATAGCATTTGCGTCTTTTCCATAGCCTTCGATTAAGTCCCCGATGCTAATAACAAAATCAGGCTGCAGCAAATTAATTTTTTCAATAGCTGATTCAAAGATGCCTGATCGCTCTCTGCCTGTTCTGTCTGGCAGTATGGCAAATTGGAATTTCAGCGGGTCATCATTAAATTGCTGTTTACTCCAGGGGTTTTGATTGGATTTAATGCAGGGTGACTGAATTTTATTTCTTGTACAGCCGCTAAGAATAATAGTCGCCGATACAATAAATAAAAGATATATTTTCATAAATACTTTCTTATTTCGTTGTGTCTATTATAATTCCCTGATATACGTTCAGATTGTTAATTTCAAATGAGATTTTATTCGGTTCTTCGGTAAAATTTAATTCTGTTATTCTCTGATCTTCCAGCCGAAAAGAAGATAATGTTTTTATTTTTCTACTATTTGGAATATGAAGCCTGATTTCAAGCGTTGATACAGATTTGTTTACATCATAATTGAGTAGATGCAAAATAATCTGGCCGGATTTTGACATCACCAATTGAGGAATCACAAAGGATGGAGATGGTTTTATTTCAACCATTTGCCGGTCTTTTAATGATGCCTTTATCAGATGTGAGATATCGTTGGCATTTGTTGGGAGTTGGAAATAAGAGTTACCAATAATAGGAACCCATGTATTTGCGAAATTGTTATTGAATGTAATTTTATGAAATAATTTCGGAATATAAAATATCCTTTCGGTCTCGATAGAATTTAATCCAAGTATCTCACAAACTAAATCTTTTCGTGTGCAATGGTTGCCATTAAGTCCTACTGCTAGGTCAGAATCTCCGAACAATCTTGCACGGTCGGCAGGTATGCGCGTTCTGCCCCATTCGTTGCATGTCATCGATTCTTCAATTGCAACGACATTTCCGCCTTTGCGGATAAAATTCCGTATTTTTGCGAGTTGAGCGTCGGGGATACTGATTGTATTTGGCAGCACGAGCGTTTTATATTTACTCAAATCATCAAGCTGTGATTCGAGCACTACATCAAACTGAAATCCATATTGAGCCAAAGTCTGTTCTGTAAGAATTTTGCATATAAGAGCTCGATTCCACTGGTTGGTCAATGAATGATGGCTTCGCAGAAGGGCGATTTCAGATATGCTTTGTGTATCAGCAAAAAACTGTGAATATTTTTTAATAAATTTCACGGTTGTAGGTCTGCTGTCATTTACGTCCAATCCATCAAGTAGATCAGGCGCGTGATAAACATGCCCCAGAAAACCACGATTGAAAATTGCTGCCTCAACCAATGAGAGCATTGTATGTTCCGGACTTGTCTGCGGCTGTGTTGCGCCTGGTTGATGAACTGGTATTGATACATTTAAAGCACGGCCAAGTTTAAATGTGAAAAGATGTCCGATTAAACGGCTGTCATCAGTTACTCGCGGAAAACTAACATCTTCATTGAAAAGCGTATCGGCAGAAATCGCAAGCCGCTCGACATCCGTGCCCCATACAAGTGGAGTAAACTCGCCGAAATCAAAGGATGGATTTGCACCTATAACCATATCAGGTTTTGTTTCTTTGGCAATCTGATAAGCTTTTTGAACCGCGTCAGAGAGCAGTTTGCATCTGAAATCCACCCATTCCTGTAATACAGGTTCGTGTAGCGAAGGCATTGTATCTACGCCGAGTCTTGCCGAACCACGTGGAAGCTCGATATTATTCAGATTTAAATGACCGAAACGAGCCATAACTTTTTGCTTTTCTGCATCAGTGCCGGTTGGATATTTTTTATCTAAAAATTCCCTGAATAATTTTTTGCAATTATCACAATAGCATGGAACTTGCGCAACATTGTCGAAATGTATCCACTCACTGCCACCTTCTTTTATTGCTTTTAGTGTAATTTTAATGATTAAATCTGTAAATTCAGGCCGGCTCATACAAGGACGCTGGCGATAATAGCAGCGGAAGTATTCGCTGTATAATTGCGGCTGGCCGGTTGGATCGATAGCGACTAAATTTTTGAATTCAGGATGCTCTTCAAAAAATGTCTCAATGTGTACTGAACCGAAATTTATGTATGTACCGAATTTTATTCCTTTGGCATGACAAAGTTTGCCAAATTCGGTGCTCAATTTCATATCATTGCTTTCTCTTTTTGGTCCGTGTCCTTTATAGTAATGCCATATAACGGCATTTACGCTAGCTTTGGTCAGTTTCTCTGCCATCTCCTCACTATGCTCACGAAGATAGCGTTTTTCGTCGTCTATGCAATTTGCGATTGCGCGACGGCGATGTTCGAGCGGTTCCCAGTTGCCGGCCATTACAACTATTTCGTTAAGCCATTGCGGTTTTAGCCTTGTCTTATCTGAAGTTGACACAATATGGTTTCTCCTGAAACGTTATTTATCTAAGTTGTAAACATTAACCCTTATTTCTTTTTCGTATTTTTCCAAGTCGATAGTTTGGTTTGTTTTTCGAGAATGTTCAGCCGCAAATCCGAGCAAATGACTGTCAAATGATTTGGATACAGATGTAAGCGGATGCGAGTTCCTCGTTTGTATTGATGCAATAAAATCTTCCATAATTTTAAAATCTCCGCCGTAGTGGGTTCCCGGCGGTATCGCTGGAATTATTTCCTGCTCCTGCAGCGGTTCAAAAGTATAGGCATTAATGCATTTATTTGTAAAATCATAGCATATTTCACCATTTGTCATTGACAATTTGGTAATACGGCGTTCATGAAAATTGTGACCGGCAACCTGAAAAGTACAATTTATTCCATTTGAAAATTCAATAGCTAAACTCTGACTGTCCACGACGTTATTGTCGCACTTAAATACACAGCGGCCGAATCTGTTAGTTCGCAAGAGCTGATATAAGTGTTGTTTGTTTTTTACTACCCCCATCTGTCGTATGTATGCGGGGTCAGTATCTGTATTAAAATATATTTTTAACACATTATATGGGCAGGATTCAACAGTGCAGCCGTCAAGGCAATAATCTTTAGCTCCGGGAGGGGCGTTTTCCGATTTAAAAAACGCCAGTTGGCCGAAAGAGCAGACGTTTTTAGGTTTGCTATCGGCAAAATAGCAGAGAATATCCATATCATGACATGATTTGGATATTATCATCGGTGTAAGCGAATCATTGTTGAAAAAACCTCGTACAAATGAATGTGCCATATGATGGTACGAAAGATTTTCACTATGCTGAATACTGATTAGACGTCCGAATCGCCCTGAATTTATGAGCTTTTTTATCGTATCATAGGCGGGAATATACCTCATTTGGTGGCAGACCATAAAAATATTCCCGTAATTTTTTGCTATGTCATTTATAACAACCGCCTGTTCAATTGTCTGGCAAAGAGGCTTTTCGCAAAGGATATCATAACCTCTTTCTATACCGTAACGGATGTATTCGATACGTTCAGACTCATGTGTTGCAAGTATCATTGCCTGTGCGATTTTACCTTTTTCTTTTAACTGTTCCAAAGAAGAGAAGCAATTCTGCGAATTTATGTTGTGTGTATTGGCAAAAGCTTTACGTTTATCCTGATCCGGTTCGACAACAGCAATAAATTGACATTTATGCGGCATATCGATCGCATACTGACCAAACACACCTCTCCCACGGTTGCCTGCCCCGATCAATAATATTGTTACAGGTTTATCTGTCATTGTATTCCTTCAGAATCATGGTTCTGTTTTTTTTGCCAGTATTTATATAATATTTTACCTGTTTCGACAGAGTCTGTCTCTGTTGCGACAACTATAGCCCGATTATTTTTCCGGCTTATATTTTTCACAAACGGAAGTTCGAAAAAAGCATCTATTTTTTCTTCGCTGGATAAATCGTGAGTACTTATCAAGCTAATTTTTCGTTGAGAATGAACAGGTGAATTATCTCCGGCAAACACATTAAAGCCCTGCCAGTTATCAACCGCCAGTACAGAATCTGATTTCAGTAATACTGGCAGGACATGGCCGGCTGGTGCTGGCTCGGTGCAGAAATGCAGGCAAAGCGGCCCCAGTTCTTTTGCGAAACTTTCCAGTACAGGTAAAACAAATTTTTCTATCAGTGCCGGGGAATAGTTTACAATCGTATCACATGGTAATCGCAATCCAGGAAAAAATATCCCGCGATTCGTTATCCATTGATTTTCTCCAAGCCCTAAATGCTTTTTTACAAGCGTAAAAAGTTCAATACATAATTCAGTCAAAAGTTGCAGGAATGCTTTGCATTCAGAGGGTGATAATATCATATCTGCAAAGAAAGAATCTCCTAAAAGAAGGGTGGCTAAATCAAATGGAGATGCAGTGGGTGGAAAAGATAGATTCCATCCTTCTGGCAGGAGCTTTTGAGCTTGTGAAATATCAGCCAAAAGTTTCTCGATTATCGAGCCTTTCAATTCGGGTATCGGTACTTCAAGTGCCTGTTGTACAGAACTAAACAACGGTTTGGGTATAGGTTCCGATTCAGGGATGTTCACTATAGTTGCCTTGAAGATGCTTGGAATGGCAATACACTGAAAATAACTTATGTTTATTATCGGCAGCCAGTCAGCGTTAATCTCTGCTTTGGCCTGTGAAGCGTGAATCGCTTTTTGAAAAGCGGTTTTCAAATTATTAGAGAATTCATCAGGTTTTGGAAGCGACATGTCTTTAGGAGTGATAATCAGAGGAATGTAATCCGTTCTGACAGCGAATATATCAGAATATAATTTTATTAAACTATCGTTTTTCTCAATTTGATTCATTGTATATTGATGATTGTATTTCATTCTATCGTATATAAATAACATCATTTACTTTAAGTTGCAGTTTTCTAAACTCAAAACCTGTTTCTGTGCGTATTACATTTTTAATTACTTTATCATTAAGCATAATATTTTTTATTGCTTTGCCTTTGGAAGGCAGGCAAAGTTGATTTAATGTGGTTTTCCCATATAAGACTTTAATCTTAAATTCATATTTATTAGTAGAAGTTATTTGTGAATAGATTCCCCAGAAAGTGGGAGTAACAAAAAAAGTATTAAAATTCTGCTGATTTATTTTAGGATTGAATACGAGCGATTTTTTTGTACCTGACCAATGAAATCCTGCCAATGCCGGCAACAATGCCCAGCTTGCCATTGCCCGGACATAATGGTGGCCGCATTCGGCTTCATTATATTGATTACGGCGAATGCCATCATAGCGATTACGTATGGATTCAACAATTTTAATGCCTTGCTTAATACATCCCTCAAAAATTAAATGAATGGCTAACTGATATTCAAATCCGGTCATAATTTCATTTATATATGGCATGGGAATTTCAGGGCAGTTGCCTTTGGGATATGAACATATCACTACGCCGGATTCATCATTCAAAGCATAGATGCGTTGTGTGGATTCAAAGTCATAAAGATTATTTTGGAAGTTGTTATGCAAAATATATTTAAGTGTTTTCTTGATATTGATTGGTTTGAGAAGGTGTCCCAATCTGCATATATGAGCATAAAATTGACCGACAAGCTGATCAATCAAACAGCCGTTTTCTATTTGATGGAAAGGTTGTTTTCGATTTCTTGCACCGCCTCGAGACTCAAAAATAGGGTCGACGAATTCAGGAGCCAGTGGCTGAACTATTTGTCTATAATAATCGCCATTAAACAGCTTTGAATCTGTCCATTCAGAGCCTTTGATAAATAATTCAGAGCATTTTTTCATCAGATGTTTATCATCCATTGCTTTGGCCATTTCAGTCGTAGCTTTCAATGCTCCGAGATACCAAACCTGGCAAAGCGGATTGGGGCCATAAAATTCAACATCGTAAGTATTGTGTTGAATTCCTTCCATTACGCCGTCTTGATTGCCATCCCAGCTATGCTGTTTCCACGTGAAATTTAATATACTTTTAACAACCGGCCAATACCTTTTCAATATTTTACTTTCACCAGTAATCTGCCAGAGATGATAAAGACGCATAATTGTTCCCATTGTTCCATCGGCAGCAACTTTACTTATTCTTGGTTTTGAACTTGGCAGAGTAGTGCGAAAAGAGTTTACTCCGTTTTTATCTGTATTTTGAATAAATGCAGTCTCTAAAAAAGACTTGAATATTGCAGGGAATAGCGAACTGCTTGCCTGTTCATAATTATATACATGATTGCAGTCACCAAAGCATGAACCGCAATCATCATTACATCCCTCAAATCCATGAAATTTGCCGTCTTTGGTTTGGAAGATGGTTTGTGTGCGGATAGTTGAAATATTGGCATTAGCGGCATCAAGAACCGCAGGAGGCAATGTTGAGTTACGCAAGGCGTCAACAAATGTCCGGCTTAATTTTTCAAGTTTTCCAATCCTTGGAATTATTTTACATGCCGCATCATACGCATCTTTATATTTTCCTGCATAAAAATTTCCAATATTTGTTTTGTCATCAGTAGGTTGTGAAAGCCAGTTATTCCAGCCGCAGATTCCAAGAGTTCTGCGAGAAAAGTGCCAGGTGATATAAAATGATATTGTCTTAGTTTCTGATGCTGCTAGCCTGAATGAACTGGATACCGAAGCTGTGGGAGCAGTAAATTTCTCATGAGCCGGGGGCAAAGTTCCACATTTACTGAAGTAGTTCCAAAATGCCATGGCTTCGTCCCTATCGCATGAATTATCCCAGTTTGGAAGAGAGTTATGCTTATGCCCATTTGTTGAAAGACAAATTGTACCGTCAATATTATGACCAGTTGTTTTATCTTTATATATCAGTTGTACGGCTGAAAACGATTTGTTGTTATGGGATTTGTTTGCGGTGCAAGGAACCTGGTTTAAAAAATTAGTGAGAGAATAAGCTATTGTGCAATCAACAGGAATTTTGTGCTTATTAATTACTTTATATTTCAAAACAGCAACTGGCAGACTTGAATTTTCGGTATCCAAAGGAATGAGCGGATTGAAAGTTTCAAGTTCTATATCCACAGGGAAATCAGGTTGAATAAATTTTATATTTGCAAAGGGATAAACTGAACTGAAAATAGTTTTGCGGAATCGTGGCAGTCCTGGCAGATTATCACGTCCCAAACCTCGGGCTTTTTCGAAGGGCGGCACCATACAACCCTCGATTATTCTCGCCTGCGGATTTTTATTTTGCGGCTTAACCCATATAGCTGCAAAGCAATGTTTTGGCGACAAACCTTTCGATGGTCTTGAGAATATTTCCCAATCCCTGAGCTGACCTCGACTGCCAAGACTAATTGTTCCCGTTCCAATACCTCCTATTGGAAAGGCTAAAGCTGATGCGTTATTATCCATCAAACGAGGAAAGACGAACTTTTTCAAGGTTTGCCTCATTTAGAGCAGTTTATTTCCAATAGCCAGTGATAATGCCTGAATGTAAAAAATTGTACCTAAATCCCTTATTAGAAAAGGTGGATTATCACTACCATCTGGTTCAAGTACTTTTTCAAGTATTGAGCCAGTCAAATTGGAATCGGATGTTTTTTTAAATTGCATTTTGTGCCCAAATCTAATTGCCTGCCGCAATGGTTCAATATAGTCATCTCTATAACCAGCCATAATTAAATCATTCCAAAGACAAGCGGCTGATAGTATTCCGCTGGTTGCCTGACCGTAAGAAGGGGTGTTGAATTCAAGATTGGTCATTCGGAATATTCCGCCGTCTAAACGTTGCGCCTTCTTGTACCAGTTTGCGCTGCGTAATGCACATTTTAGGTAAACACTTTCCCCTGAATCAAGCCAGGCCATAATCATTGGCCTTCCCCACCAATAAGCCTGTCGTGGGTGAAGGAAACCGCCGACCTGATCACAAGGCGGAAATTTAATCCAGTTGCCCTCTGGGTATTCCTCATCAAGAAGTCTTTGTGCTGTTGCATAAAATACCTCCCGAAATTTCAGGTTTTTAGTCCTCTGATATCCTTTCAGGAATACAGCATCATCTATAAGTGGACGGCCAGGAACTCCATGCAGCAAGGTGTTAGGTGAAGAATATGCAGTATGCGTTTCAATATTATAATTATCCAAGAAAAGGCCTTCATCTTGGAGGAACAATTTTTTTTGAGTCCATTCGAGGCAATTTATGACTACTTGCCAATACTTATTATTATTGGTAAGTTCTGCAAGTGAGATAAGCCCGTCAAGAGCTTCAAGCATACAAGATGTAGCTGAAACTTCTGGTTCGCCATTTTCCCTTGCATCGATCATACCAAAGTCATCTTCGTCAGTATCTTGAATTGTTGCGTTAAGAATGAAACGGCAGCATTTTTCGGCAGCATCAAGAATGTATTGTTGTTTGAGGATTTTGTATGCCATCACCAACGATTTTATTGCCTGGCCAGTATGCCAAATCGGGCCGAAGACATACCAGCTTCGTGTTTGAGCATTATACTCACGTATTGCTCCTGTCCAATTGGAGTATTTGTAATTATGCGGGTTTTCATTCTGACTGATAGTTGCCATGGTGCAGATACTTTGTTCAATAATCCAGTCGCACGCCAAATTAAGCGATTGCATCATTTCTTCGTAATCAAATGAGGTCATATTATCTTTATGCCATCTTGATTCATAATTAATGTTACGTGTTTTTTTAATCATATTTGTTTTTATTGATTTGCATGAAGAATCTAATGGAACAGTGTTTTCAAGTGTCATAGTTTTTCTCTAATTCATTGTGTTATCAATTTGTTCCCAAAATATCAAGACATCTTTTATATCGGATGAAATTTTTTTCTTAAGATCATCACTTTTAATTCTATTCCAATTTACATGCCCGTCTGTAAAGATTGCGTTGATGCCGTCTTTGTGTGCCATTGTTGTAGGGTTTGACCCTACTAAAGTCCAGACATCTGCAGCAAAGGCTCTGCCGCCTTTAATCATTGTTAAATCCAAGCATAGTTTTCGCTTTGTGGGATGAACTTTAGCCCCGTCAAAATCTCCGCCGCGATAAATATATGTACTCCGCCCCGGCATCCTTAGTGGGTCTGTCCCAACCCAATAGTTGTTATCTAACTGCCAGGCTGAATCAGGGTTCAATCGTTCGGATTTGGGCATTTTAGGAAAGGCAAATGCTGTATTTTTCATGCTTGGACAAAAATAAATTTTTACATCAGTTGTGTATTTACCATATAACCTTCCAAAACCCTGGATTAGATCGCCGGGCGGATTTGTTGTATGGTGAATGGAATAAGAATGATAAGGATTATAATAAACGCCAGTCGGATCGGACACACAATGATATGGGATTTTATTTTTATTATCCTGAGCATAACAGGCGGTAGCTAAATACAACTGCTTTCCATTACTGGCGCAAACAACTTTCTGCCCACTTTCGCGTGCTTTGTTTAGTGCGGGCATAAGAACAGCAAGCAATATTGCGATAATCGAGATAACTACCAATAATTCTACCAGCGTAAAACCATTTTTTCTCTTTAATTCATATTTGTACATTTCATTCACCTTCCTTATTTTTTTATGAATTCATGAACTATTGTTTCATACGGAGCAAGTTTTATGGTACAGCCTAATTCGCTATTATTTACCTCACTAAAATTCTTTTGTTTTGTAAAATAGACAACCTGAGCTTTTGA
>MHYA01000176.1 GCA_001825675.1 Planctomycetes bacterium GWF2_42_9
CCAGTTTCATTAGGGCAATTAATTAATAGGAGGAATGTCATTGAGCAGAGAAAGAATCATTCAGAAGCGTCTTTTTGCTCTTGGAATCCTGGTTTTTGTTGCATCAGGCTGTGCGAAACATTACATAAGCCACCCGTTCAAACCAGACACAAGCAGCGCTAGAGAAATAAATATCATTGCGCTTGCACCTGTTGAGGTGCCGTCCGATCTACTTAAATCAGCGCAAGTACCGCTGGAACTGGCTTCGATGATTAGCGAGAAGCTTGTTCAGGCAGGGTTTCAAGTGGTAGGGCCTGAAGTATTCAAAGAAAAAATGACCGCCGTTATTCGTGAAAAAGGTGGCGCTTATGATCCTATCACAGGCAAGAGAGATGAGGCCAAATTCAGAGAGTTGAAAAAAGCTTGCCTCAGCAACATTCAGGCTACTACAGGCGCCAAAGCCGCTCTGTGGGCAAAAGTAGTACCAGTTCCAGCACCATTCTCTGGCTGCCGTGCAAGATGGGACGGAACTACTGAATACGTGTCCACGACATTTTTGGGCATCTTCTGCCCAACTTCCAGTATGTTTGGAAATACCAGCGCCATTTCTCTTGTAGTGACTATGGAAGACATTGATGGCAACATCTTATACTTCAATGGAGGCGGTATCCAGTTGCTTAAGCGATTTGTTGAAAGCTTTCCATTTGGAGGTAAGTTCCAAAATGTGGCAGATGACCAACTACTGGCTGACACTGCACGGAAATCGGCCGCAGTGGAATTAGCGCTCGGCCCACTTCTATCACCAGATAAGTGATAGGGCGTCCCTAAGGGACTCGGGGCTCCCAATAGTGTCTTCATTCTTCACAAATATGAATAGTGAAGACGCGACACCGAGGGTAACCCTGCGACACCGAGGGTAACCCTGCTTGAAAGTTGAATGTTTTGAAAATGCGATCCCAACCACGAAATAGGACAGGCCAAGCCGGTCAAATTCCGGCACCCCGTTGATGACTAACCGAATATTACCGAATTGGGGAGACTAATAAATGAGTTGGAAATGTACATCATGTAATGCAGAAAATAATGATGACATTGTAAGGTGCTCTTGTGGGTACGAAGTAACTATCTACGCAAATTCAAAACCGAGAGAGCTTAACACCCCAAAGACAGAGTCAATGTTTTATGTCGTTTCCGTGAAAAAATTAACAATACTCAACTTGTCAACTTTGGGAACTTATCAGTTATATTGGAATTATAAGAACTGGAGTATCTATCGCTCTGCAAGTAAAGAAGATATTTGGCCTATTCCCAGAGCCATATTTTCGATGTTTTTCATCCATTCACTACTAAGACTTGTATACGAAAAAATTATCAACACTGAGAAAAGCATTAAAGTAGACCCTCGGTCATACGCCACCCCATTGGTTGTTCTAATTTTAATATCAAATTCCTTGGATAGGCTCGCGAATAAATCAATAGGATCGCCATATACAGACATTGCATCTCTAGCAATCTTGATACCGCTTACCTTACAATTTCGCCAAGCTCAAATAGCAATTAACATTGCTTGCGATGACTCCAATGGCGCCAGTAATAGAGAGTTTACAACTGCTAACTATGTTTGGATAGTTATAGGCTTAATATTGTGGGGGGTGGCAATATGGGGAATAGCTGCTTAGTTGCCGGGCATAAATTGGAACCTCTAGTCGTTAAGCCCGGAGTTCCGGGGACATCCATTTAATTGAGGAGAGATAGGTAAGGTGTCCCTCGAATTCTTGCAACAGTGACAACCCTGAAACATGAACTAAATAAAGGAGCTAACACTATGAATAAGGCATTATGTGGTTTAATTGTTCTGTTGTTTTTTGGCGCGCTCGTCATATCAGGGTGCGGAGATGGAGGGTTTGTAAGCAGGAGTGACAATACCTTAGTCGCTGCGAAAGTTACTAAGTATGCCTATGTGGCGAACGCCAACAGTAACAACGTCTCTCAATATACGGTAGACGCTAATGGCAGCCTTACTGCCATGATACCTGCTACAGTGGCCGCAGAATCAGGTCCGAACTCTGTCACAGTTGATCCTTCAGGCAAATATGCTTATGTGACGAATAATAACAGTAATACCGTGTCACAGTACACGATCGCTACAAATGGCAGCCTTACCGCTATGACTCCAGCAACTGTGGCTGCGGGAACATCCCCTTGTTCTGTCACCATCGACCCTTCGGGAAAGTATGCTTATGTAGCGAATAACAGCAGCAATAACATCACTCAATACACGATAGCCGTAGATGGCAGCCTTACTGCCATGACCCCGTCAAGTGTGCCCACCGAAACAGGTCCCTATTCAGTCGTTGTCGACCCATCGGGAAAATACGCATATGTGACCAGCATTTCCAACAACTCCGTCTCACAGTTCTCGATTGGTGTAAACGGCAACCTTACCGCAATGACTCCGGCTTCTCTGGCCACGGGGGCAGCCCCTTACATTATCACCGTTGATCCATCTGGAAAGTACGCCTATGTGGTAAATGGCCATAGTAGTGACATCTCACAATACACGATAGGTGCAAACGGAAGCTTGACAGCCATGAGTCCGGCAACCGTGGCAACCGGAATAACCCCTTACTCCATCGCAGTCGACCCTTCAGGCAAGTATGTCTATGTAGCAGACTCAAGCAGCAGTAGCGTATATCAGTATACGATAGGCATTAACGGCAACCTGACAGCCATGACTCCAGCAACTGTGGCCGCCGAAACAAGTCCGAACTCCGTAACTGTTGATCTTTCGGGTAAATTTGTTTATGTGGCAAATGCAATGAGCAATACTGTTTCGCAGTATTCTATCGGTGCCAATGGGAGTTTGACTGCCATGATTCCGGCAACTGTAGTCACCGGTGCTTATCCATACCACGTCACGACTCTTGCAAAATAAAGCTCGAAACACGAACGGTCAGGTCTACAGAATCTGTATTCTGTAGACCCTAAGGCCCTTTTCTGACCCTCAGCCCCGTTGAGCTAATCCATATCTGTAAGGAATATGATGTGAAATGTGACCTTTGTGGAAAGAGAATCAGTTCAGACGAAGTATGCACTTACGAATCAGTTGAGGGCTAAACTATGCAAAGACTGTATTGCTAAGGTCAGAGATGGATATAGTGCTGAAGATAATTATTTGTGATGAGTGCAATGAAGATCTTCGCTACGCTACCGTCGGGCGAGAAAGCTATGTTGTGAAGAAATCAAAAAAGGCAATAAATGCTTTTCACGGTGCAGTTTTACTGCTTCTCTGCATAGGAATGCTCGCTGGCTACTACTGGATACCACTCCTAGGATTTCTTTTGGAGATCGCTTTCTGGATTTACTGCCTGTTGGTGGCCAAAAATGAGGGAGGCTAGGGAGGATTCTTAATAACTTGATTTATAAGAGCAAAAACACTGATTAGTAAAGTTTTTAATGACGTTACTTGATTGCGGGGCGATTTAATAAGGGGCGGAAAATGAGTTCAAGAACAATTATTAGCTTTATGTTCCTCCTGTCCGCGTTGGTAATGCCGTCAATTGGGTACTGTGAACAACGAGAGGACATACTGACATTCCTAAAGGTAACTGGCATGGAGGAAGGGATCAGTAGAGGTGCAAAGCTTTACCGCGACGAAATAAAAAAGAATTACCCGAATGCACCAGAATCATTCTACAAGTCCCTGGATTCAGACCTTAAAAAGTATGTTACGGAAATGAAAAGTTACTATGTGAAGTTGTACAGCAAGGAATTCTCAAAAGAGGACATGAAATCAATTCTTTCTTTTTTGGAAACTCCAGCTGGAAAGAAGTTTGTCGTCATAAATACTGAAAAACTGCCACAGATTTATGAGCTTACCAACAAGAAAATGAAGGAAGTTGATGAGAGAGTTGAGAAGAGGCTTAAGGATATGAAACGACCATGACCACGTCCTTGGAGCGATAACAGAGAAGGTCTCGACTCTTGACATTATCTGGGCAAACAAGGGCAGTGCGTCAGAAGTTGAGACCCCTTTATGCTTCTTTATTCAACGATCTGTGGCTCCTATAGCCTTGAATCTCAGGTGGTGGGGCTAATGATGTCAGAGCGACACATCTGACAAAATCACAAAAAACAGCAAAATGTGTAATGTGTAGCCCCGACACCGGGGGGGAATTCTGTGGCTTTTCGGTGGATTGGGTAATGGTTCTACCAATTCAGGAGGCTATCTCAACGACCTGTGGAAGTTTGATGGTAATAACTGGACCTGGATGAGCGGGTCAAATATCGCGAATCAGGCCAGCGACTATGGCACGAAAGGTACGCCGGCGGTCACTAATATGCCTGGAGGACGGACCAGTGCAGTTACCTGGATTGACAGGGGCGGAAATCTTTTGCTCTTCGGCGGAGACGTCTATGACCTGCTCGCATGGGTACTTTATTCAACGATCTGTGGCTCTATAAGCCTTGAATCTCAGGCAACGCGTTCCTTTGACCTGGGGTCGGACCAAGTCAACCAATTGAAATGTCAATGCTAATGTGCCAAATTGACCCTGTTTATGGCCTTAAAGCCACGTTTTTACCGGCAAAAAGGGACTTCTAAGAGTGGCGAGAGCAAACCGACATCATATTCCAATACCCACCGTTGCCAAAGTTCAAGCTTGGAATTATGGGAAAGGGGAGAAGAATCGAAGAACAAGAAGCTAGCCGATGTGTGTTGAGAGAGGAATTTGAATCTTATAGTACCGGTTTTGACCATAAAAATGGGCGTTTAAGCCTGAATAATCACTATTTTTGGGATGTTTTGTCTGCGGATTCAATATGTTAGTTTGGTCCGACCCCGAGACCGACTGACCCGCACCCCGTTGAACAAATGATCCATGGAGGCATAACTAATGACATTACAAGCCGCATCAATCGACTGGTCCTTAGACTTTGTGGCACGTCATTCGGATGGCGACTTATTCCCGAAAATGCCAGAGATTGAAGCATTGTTAGCCAGACGTGGTGAATTTATACCACTTTTGGAGGGCAAGCCTTTAGCTTCCTTTCTGCCAGGTGCTTGTCGTCGGTTTATCGTTCCTAAAGATCAAATTTCATACCGTCAGGCCACTCAGTTAGACCCTCAAGACTCTATTATTCTAACTGCAATCGTTCATCAGTTTGGCGGTGGAATAGAATCGCGACGCCTGCCCAGTAATGTTGTTTTCAGTTATAGATTCAATCCGACACCGATTGATGGACTCTACGGGAGCGCTTCCGCGTGGAACGATTTTTGGACGAAAGCGCATACTCTTGGCACCCAAAATACCCACATTCTCTACTGCGACGTAGCTGACTTCTATAACCAGATATATCACCATACGGTAGAAAACCAATTAATTGCTTCTGGTTTTCCGAATCAGGCGACAAAATGGATTATTTCGCTGCTTGAATCTACAACTGCAGGTGTTTCGCGAGGTGTACCAATTGGGCCTCATGCTGCTCACCTAATTGCGGAATCTACTATGATTCCAATTGATAACAGCCTCCAATCTGTCGGAATGAATTTTATTCGCTATGCCGATGATATTATCGTTTTCTGCAATAGCGACAAAGAAGCGCGTTCTGCATTGGCTCAGGTGGCGGCAATACTTGACAAGCAACAACGCTTAATGTTGCAGCGTCATAAGACTAAATTTTATGCACCTGCTGAATTCTGCGCTTTGTGCAGTGAAATGATTCAGGATCGTCCTATAAACCCAAACGAGGCAGGGCTCTTAGCTCTTATCAGTAAATACTCTGGTGGCAACCCGTACGCAACAATCACTTACAACCAGATTTCTGACGAAGATTGGCAATCAATATCAGAGCCAACAATCCGAGGAATAATTCAGGAATATTTATCTAAAACCGATGTAGACTTTATCCGACTACGGTGGTTCTATCGTCGCCTTTCTCAAATTGGTCACCCAGGAGCTATTAACGTTACTCTTGAAAACATTGAAAAGCTTGGACCATGTTTCGCTAATATTTGCTTTTATTTGGCTTCTGTACAGTCGATTGATGCAGCAGATTGGAAGCAGATTGGAAATTCATTGCTGGATCTGCTTGATCAAGAGGATGTGAAACAAAATGAGTATTTCAGGCTGTTAATCCTCAGTCTCTTCAGCAGGAATGCATATATCAACCATTTTGCTTCGCTTACAAAACTGTTTCAAGCAGCTGATCCTTTTGTTCGCAGGGAAATATTTTTAGCCGCCAAAATAAACGGAGCTTTTGACTGGGTTCGTGAGCACAAAGAATCATTCCAAATGATGGATCCTTGGCAAAAAATGGCTTACCTCTACAGTATTTCGGGATTACCTCCAGACGACAAAAAATACTTTATTAATCGATGGGCTTTCGATAGGCCGTTTGAACAGATTCTCGCAAAATGGAGTAAAAACGTTTAGATGAGTTGTGGGAGGCTATAGGGATGTTTGTAGCTAACGGGAGATGAAGGTTTCAAACCTACAATCAAATATTTGGGAGGCAAAGATGAAAAGATTTCTCAGTTATATGAGCATTGTTATACCTATACTGTTACTTGCTTATGGCACAATATTGATTTTTTTCAACTTAATCCCGGATATTGCGATACCCAAATATACATTTACACTGATGACAGCAATATCGTTAGCTGTAGTAGTTCGTATATATTTATTTGAGGACAAACTTAACTGCATCCACAGCGACATAGATCAAAAATATAATTATTTGAATTCTCAAGTATCCAACCTTCAACATTTGACTTCATTAGTGTCTGGAAGGGTATTAAGTAGCAACTCTGAGTTCTATAATACACTTATATCTCTCATTACACCGCACAGCGAGCTGTGTGTTACGACATTTTCTGACTTTGCTAAGTTAAAACACACTCCAGGTGAAGACGTTAAGATATTTTTCAAAACGCTTGATACGTATTTGAGCAAGAATGATTCCTTTTCTGTAAAGAGAATTGCTTATGTTCCGAATAAGGAAAAATTAGATTGGCTAGAAGAAACTATTACTAATGCAGGCATGTCTGTAGGATATCATTTAGCAATTATTAGCACTGATCCAGGTTGGACTGGGTTGATGAATATGACCATAGTTGATAGTAGGCATGTTGTTTTATTTGGACGTCATCGGATAACAGATGAGCCTAACTATATTTATATTGACAATATAGAGATTGCGCTTGTTGCTAAAAAATTATTCAGTGAGTGGTGGAAGGCAGCCGAAGTAATTAAAGAAGGTGGAACACTATTTTCAGATAAGTTAGACAGAGTGAGAGGTGAATTAGAAAAAACTAGCGCATCGGTTTAAATCAATGAAAAGAAAAGAACTTGATATTATAGCAAAAAAACTAACAGCTAAGTTTGATACCTTTTGTTGGCTTGGTGTCAGAGCAACAGATGCCTTACCATTTCAGAGATTCTTTAGTAAGTATTCGGCAGTTGTCCTTAACAATAGCCTTGAGCTTAGTAGTTTAATTGACGCTGGGTGGCAAATAAATACTTATGAAAAATTAATAAATAGAAGAAAGGAATGGTACAGCGGAGAGCTAGATCTTTTAGTCCCATTAGTAAATAAAACCTATATAAGTCAGCACTCAATGTTTGTGCCATTTGCTTCAACTGCCCAAAATTATGATTTGCGGAATAAGTTTACTCAAGTGTTGTCAATTTCACCTGAGCTAAGAATGTCGCTAGAAAAGAAACCAAATGTCCGCCTCCTAGAAAATGTGGGCAGCTTCAGAAAAAATAAAATAATAGTTGGCTTCCCTAATGATTTTACTTATTCAACAATCCGGAATCACCTTGGCGGAAAATTCGTGGCCCAGCAAATTCTTTCTATCGCTGGGAATGGAACGTTTTTAATCGAAAACGTAGAGGACTGGACAACCTTTCAACAATCACACTTATTTGAGGAAATCACTTTTTCTAGATTTATAGATGGCCCTGTTGGTTCTGTTACTGCTGTAGTTGGTGACTCCTGGGTGGTCCTTGGACCGATTACAAGACAGGTCGTTCATGTTAAAGAGCTTGCAAATCATTGGGCAACCTATTCAGGAAATATTTTTTACAGCTCATCATGGCATGTTAATTCAATAAAAGTTATAGAATCGTTACGTGCAATCTGTAAACAAATACAATCAAGAGGATATCGTGGGATTATAAATTTTAATGTTTTGTTGGAAGGGCCTTTCTTGACAGACATAAATCCCCGATTCATGGGCCATTTTAGATTTTTTGAAGACTACATGAAAATGTCAGATCAAGTGTCGTTTGCTGCATTACACCTTCTATCTTTTTACCCTAATAGTTTTAACCTCAAAGATTATGACATTGACTGTGGAAATCATAACATGTCTTTAATGGTCATGCATTTGCTAGATCTTCAACCACGCATTGTTAAACCATCCGCAAATTTTGGTATCTATAGGGAAATTAAAGGTAGTATTGAGCCTGCAAGTAACACTTTTTTAATGACTAACGTGAATTCTGATAATTTTGCCATCCTTGATCCGGTTCCTTTGCCGCTTTCTGTTGTTGATGCTGGTTCTGAACTCTGTCGGATTGTTATGTCTAGTACTGCAATGGAAGATGGTTCAAACGAATTATCACCTCGGGCTCGCCGGATCCTCGGCCATGTAAGAAATGCATTGATTTAGACGGAGTGCGCATAATGGTAGACCAGGCAATTTTCTTTGGACATTTCAATCTTGGTGAAATTATTCGGGAGGAAACGATTGCGACGATTCGTGAAGGAAGCAGCGAACAAGGCATCTTTTGTATTCTTGTAGGCGATGTCGCTTTCCGTGAAAAAGTCCACCGTTTTATTAGAAATGGCAAGAATGGAGTTATCGATATATACAAGCGTCGTTGGGATTGTTCCAAAGGAAGATTATGCACAAGACTTCAAGCTTATAATCCTGAATGCGCCGAAAATATTATTGATTGGGAGCAGCTTAATATAGCAAAAAAAATAATTATCAACAGGTCTATTTCGCTATACCTTAACTTAAAAACTTCTCAATCGTTAGATGCAAAAGATACTGATTACATTCTTTTCTCTGAAATTATTAAAAATGAAATTGCTCCTGCAATTTTTAAAATAATTCTTTGCCAAATGGGACTTAACCAAGCATTTATTGAATATGGGAAACAGCACCGATTAGAAGTCCATGCGATCAATCTTTTTTCAGAGCTAAATTTGATAAACATCGCAAAAAGAAGAATCAGAAAGCGATATGCTAAATTGTCACAAAGTTGGAGGAATATAGGGAAAAACTTTGAAGTGGACACTGAAAATACATCTTTATGCTACTTAAACAAGCAGAGCTTAACCAGTATAAATGGTGCACCTTTGTGCATTTCTATTATTTTAGCTCTTTACCAGGAATTAACAAGGCAAAATATTATAAAAGTGACAGAAATTTATCCTATTGATAGTTGTTTGCCATTGTTACAATGTCAGCAGTTAATTAGTGAAATTGCCTCATCTGGCGTAAATATTTTAGAGTACTGGAATCTACAGTTAGTAACTCATGTTACATACAAAACTGATAACGGGAGTATTTTACAAAAAATGGTATCTCCTTGTGAAACAGATTACTTTTGGATTATTTCTAATTCTGATTTAAAAAGAAATCTCAACTAACTGAAATGTGTTTGGGAGGGCTTGGCGGGACGCTGCTTGTTATTTTGCTAATTGTTTCAATAGAAAAATATCAAGCAACCTCGGCCCCCTCCGGTGAACCCGGCCACCGGCCAGCCGTTGAAGCAATAACCGCTTTTCAGGAATATATCGAACCATGAAACCAAACACTAAAACACGTGACATCACCGCCTACCTTGCACTGGTCGCCTCCTGCCTCATCTTTGGCGGCTGCGTCTCCAAATTTCAACTTCCTGGCGCCAACAAATCACAGGTCCGCCTAGGTGGGCTGTCTAACCGGATTGACACCAGCTTCGGCGAAACACCTCGTGCGATGCAGGCGTTATCTGCAGTACGCGGCCGGGAGTATGATTTTGTCCTTTACTCGCTCAAGGAGAACGGCCAATCATGTCTGACTGCCGACAACCGCCGCGAAGCCCCGGTTTCTGTCCGGGTTGAACTGAGTCGCGAGGACAATGTTGCATCCGACCGGAACTTCCCGTTTGAAACCGTTATTCCGCCCAATACCAAGAAATGTATTGCCCGCATGTCCCGGCTGTACAAAGATCAGGATTTCCGTTTTCAATTCAACAACTCGTGGATGCCCGGTGACTTCTCTGCCCGTCACAGCCCCAAAGACGGATACCAGCTCCCATGGCAACAGGGAGAATCCTATCCAGTTGGTCAAGCTTTCGGCGGCCCGACCACGACGCATTCGGACAACGCAAACAGGTATGCGGTAGATTTCACCATGCCGATCGGCACCCCGGTGCTGGCCGCTCGTACTGGCACAGTTGTCAATCTGGAGGAACGCTTCAGCGTTGGCGCTTTTGACAAAGCACTGATGGATAAGGTCAACTTCGTGGACATCCTTCATGACGACGGCACCATTGCGACATATTCCCATTTAGCGGAGAAAGGTGTGACTGTTCATTTGGGACAGCTGGTTCTTGTGGGTGAAAGGCTGGGGTTTTCCGGTTCGACAGGATACTCCATGGGGCCGCATCTGCATTTTGTGGTCTGGCGCCCGCAATATGGCGTGAAAGAATATGAGCAGTTGTCGATTCCTGTCGAGTTCTGCAAGAGTGACAGAAATGCCTGCGCCCCTGTCGAATATGGCACTATTGTCCCAAACAGGTCGGCGTCACCCAAGTTTGGTAAAAAGGAATGAGGGCGTTCAATTATCCATTCCCCAACTTTCGGCACTTACGCGAAGGGTCTGGTCTCAATTCTTGACATTAGCTGGGTAACAAGGGCAGCGCATCAGAAGTAGCGACCTGCACCCTAACAGTGTGGAAAGGAATGCAGATGAAAAAGTTATTGAAAATGATCGTTATCGCTTTGTCCGTGCTTGTCCTCGTCACCGGATGTGGCAACGGCAGTTCAAGCAATGATACTCAGAGTACCAACTATGCCGATGTTGCCGGCAAATATACAGGTACCTTTCAAGGCTTCACCCAGGGACAGTGGGCCTTGACTGTCGATAATGCAGGAAAGGTAACCGGATCATTGTTGGCTTACTCCGGTGGAGCGGCGGAAGTCGAGGGTACTGTCTCTGCCTCTGGTGGATTGCAACTTAGTTCGCCTAAGTCAACATATCCCGCACAATCGGCCGGTATGATTACCAATAGCCAAGTGTCAGGTATTTGGAAAATCACAGGACTGGGAGAGTTGAATTTTCAAGGCATTAAAGACCGG
>MHYA01000177.1 GCA_001825675.1 Planctomycetes bacterium GWF2_42_9
ATAAAATTATCAACGATATTATGATGTGTGCTTTGAGATGTTCCACCAATATAATGAATACCAGCGGAATCATTATCGGAGATAATATTTGTTACTATATTGACATCACAATTGAAACCAAACGTTACGCCTTCAGTTTCATTTCTGTATATATGGCATCGTTCTACGTTCCCAATAATGCAATTGCCATCAAACTTAATGCCGTTGCCATTATCATTTACATCACAGTTACGGACAGTAGCAAATTTACAAGTTGCATAAACACCATAGCCTGAATTTCCACCGATGACGCTGTTTGTTATTATTGCGGTTGCATTTGAACCGCCAATTTCGATGCCTGCTGCGTTGCCGCCTAAAATTGTGCATTGGTCAACTTCGAGATTCGTATTATAGCTTTCGATTCCCCAATTATAGTAGTAGCCGTCATTATACATCGAACAATTATATATCTTAATGGAAGAGTCGTTGACGTTAATACCAGTAAGATTATTGATAAAAAGGCAATTTGAAATTGATGTATCTACATAATCACATTCAATTCCGTAATTGCCATTTTGAATTCTAAAGCCATCGATGGTGCAGTCGGCGGCGGTAACTATTGTTTGATAATCGGAATAAGGCAGGAGCACTGATGCGAAATTACTATCCGCAAGATTTCGCTGCGAAATATCGCTTTCACATCCTTGAAAATGCCCAAAAATGTCAATCCCATCTACCAATACATATCTGCCCTGATTTTGTGAAATTTGATATGTACCAGCGGCAACGAAGATTTTTTCTGTGCAAATTGTAATATTCGCGAGGGCTTGTTCTATTGTTTGAAAGGCCGTATCCCATGAATAACCATTCCCGCCAGATTGGGCATCGTCATCGACATAGATAGTATTATAATCACAGCAGACGGTTATTGATGCTGTTGCAGTTCTGATTATATCGTCGCTGCTGTACATTCTGATAATATTTTCGAGAGTTTCTCCTTGATTGACATTGCTTGGAACTCTGACCGTTAAAGTAATATTGCCCGATTCGTTGACGTCGAAATCACCTAAATTCCAAGTTACAGTATGTGATTGTGCATTAAAATAGCCGCATGGGTCGGATGAATTATAATCTACCCAGTCTGGTAATGTTGCGACAATATTTACATCGTTGACATCGCAATTAATTGAATAATTTACATCGTATATGATTTGACTATTCCAAAATCCATCGATTGATGGCCGAACACAACCGTCTACATTATTAATATCTACTGTTAAATTTACATCGTATGGCGGAATTGGCGGAGTGTGTTGAACCGGGCCGCAGCCGAACATAACAGCGAGAGTAATTTTCTTTAGTTCGTTCGGTGCGAGAGTGCCAAGATTGAATTGCATTGCACCGGCGACGCGATTGTAACTTCCACTACTGAATACACTAAAAGGCTGATTATTAAGGCTCCGACTTTCAATGTTTACATAAGTGCCAGTCGTTGGTTCTCCACCGCCAGAGTAAAACATGCCATTTTCAAAATTACTCGGTGGTACAGTACTCGAAAAACATATCCAGTCAACGTGATCTTCATTCGGGTCTCCTTGCCCCCATTGCGCAATATCGTGTTTGAAATTTCCGATTTGATGAACGGAATTGTAAGGAATGTATGTTGATAATGGGTCATAATAATTTTCAGATGTATAACTTGAGTAGTAGGCATAACCACTTAGACCGCAAAGCATTTGATATAGTTCAACATCATTAATAGTGCTTGCAGACAAATTTTTCACAGAGTATGTGCAAAGTAAAATCCATCGCTCAGAATTGACATAAGCGATATTTCCACTTGAATTTCTATAAACAATAGGCGAACCACCTGTACCATTGACATCTTGCGTACCTAAATCTACTAGTTCATAATCCATTCGTATTTCAATATTATTTTGGCCTAATGTGTTGCGAATAACAGCATAAGCGGAATCATAACTGTTTGATGCAGGATTGTTTGGATTATCCCATGCCAGCAACGATGGATTGCCAAAAGCCTCGAAGATTGTACCTGTGGAAAAATCTGGATATTCAAACCAATCGGTAAGCCAATATATTTGAGTTGAGGTGCCTTGCGACCATGACAAAGCGGCAGCCCACTCACCACTTAACATTTCGTGAGAACCATTATGTCGGACAGAGTAATTCCAATCGAAACTATCGGAATAACCAGCATGTGTTAGCCCCCAGACACAACTGCTATTAGGATCATAAAGCCAAAAATCTTCCCATTTTACGGCTTTTGCAAAGCTATTGATGACACAAATTATGACTATAATCGCTACTAAATTTGATTTCCTATAAAGATTAAACATGGTATTACCTCCTGTAAATTACATAAATATGCGCAAAATAACTCCTGTAATCCTTCTTGGCCTTAAAAAAAGAATGTCAAAAAGAATTATTTACGAAAAGTTTTGATATTTCTCCTCATCGTGAAGAAACCAAGACTAACTAATCCTAATGTGCATGGTTCAGGGATTTCATGCAGAAATAGATGAGTACCGGGAAATGGTTCGTAGTTTCGATAGTAAATACTAAAGAAGGAACCATCTGACCAGTTACCGGTTATCCACCCAGGACCATTACTATATTTAGGGATGAAATTGAAATTTTTCCCATAAATATGGACGGTTGCCATACCTGCGGTAGCCAAAGTTTCTGTTATATTGCCGCCATAAAGATAAGCAATACTATTATCGAGGAGTTGCAATGAGGCAATTTCGCCACCCAAAATAGTTACTATGCTAGTGTTTTGAAGGGAAACAACCAAAGAGACACTTCCATTTTGCACATTGAAAGTGCTTGAATCATAAGTCCACACAGATTGTGCAATGCCACCGGTCATATTGATAGCCGCAGTATTCCAAACATTGACTTGATCATAACAATCGCCGGATTGAATTATGCCATCGGTGTAAAAATCGATGGTTGTTGCGTTGGCGCAGAGGGTCAAAAATGTGATTAAAATAGCTGGTAGCCAATGACTGACATGTGATAGCCTTCTTCGTCCTACCTTCATAAATTTCTCCTAAAAACCAATTAAATTATTAAAACGGTTTCCCCACCAAACGATAAACATTATAAACAATTCGATATTTTAAGTCAAGTAAAAAACAAAAAATATTTTTATAATTACCTATCAATGCTATACTTACACAGTATCTTACAATGCGGCGCGCATTAAAAAGCACCGCCGCAAACTCACGCTCGACGCAGGTTCGCGAGAACCATTCGGGACGTGAAAGCAAACGGTGCTTCTTACAAACAAGAAGCACCGGAGCCTCAAACGTTCCACAAACTTACAAACTCGCGATTTGCGTCGAAACGTATGAAATCTCTGGTGATTTCGTAATTATTATTTAGTTGTAACTTTTACTACAAAGAGCAAAGTTTTATGTTACCAAAAATAAAAGAATAAATGCAATAGAAAAATTTCTTATTTTCATCAGCAGTTGTAATTGCCAGTTGCGGTTTGCAAATTATTATATGCCGTACCCTGCAAATATTGAACAGTTACTAACTCATTGCTCTTTAATAAGTTCATAGCGAAAATTTAGACAGTGAAATTGCTGTAAACTTTTGAGTTTTTTGTTTTTAGCTGTCGGGGAAAACTTGTTTTTTGATAAATATTTCTACATGGCGCAGATTATCTCTGTGGAAGTATATAAGGATGGGCATCGCATCAGGCTGCTAATCTATGATACGATTTTAAAAGTCCGCCGAGCCGTTCAATACAGACAATTTCTGCATCTTCATTTGTTTTGTGAATCGGCTCGATTATTCTGCCCAGCGACTGGTGGATTCTTCGTGATGATAATAATCGCAATACTGTAAAAGCAATAGACAAACGCGAACATGATCTCCGAATCGCTCAAACAGCACAAGTTGGAATGAGCCTGCTTAACATTACAATTTTCTATTTACTGCTGAGTTGCTTTTGAGAGACATCTGGCTTTTGTTTTGCAGGATTCGCATTTCGAGCCGGGGACGCATATTTTTTTGCTGGCGGTGTCCAAAACCGTTT
The DNA here is from genome assembly GCA_001825675.1 of Planctomycetes bacterium GWF2_42_9. Classification (GTDB taxonomy): domain Bacteria; phylum Planctomycetota; class Phycisphaerae; order Sedimentisphaerales; family UBA12454; genus UBA12454. The sequence goes on from MHYA01000177.1 coordinate 4,049, forward strand.
TTAATTCATCGCTGCCCTGCAAAGCTGGGAAACTAGTGCTCTTTAGGATCATAGTCTTTGCGGAATTATTTTCGGTGGTCGGTGAATTTTCGATGAAGGACTTGAGGTTTGAAAGTGTTTTATCATTATCATTTGCCGCAGAATATATCCGCGCGCAATCGAAAAACGACTTATACTCGGTATTCGGGTCAATTTTTATAGCCTGCAGACTTTCAACGGCTTTGGCAACATGTCCATTGGCTGCTTCCAAAACCAAATTGAGGGTATGATACCGGACAGATTTATCTGTAAAAATGTTTTGCTCTGCAAATCTGGCTGCGTCAACGTTCTTGCCGGTAAGCAGAAGACTTTCGAGAGCGTTTGTGGCATAATCAACAGTTTTAAACTTGCCTGCTGCGTTCAAATCAATCTGCAAGGCCAGCGTGTAATAGCCTTTATAGTAATAATATCCACGAACGGCTTTGGCATATGATTTCCATTTTTCGATATTCAGCTCGGTCGTCAGCAGGCTCTGCATCTTTATAACACGCTGGAGAAAAGCATATTGCTGGCGATAATATTCTTCCTGCGGATCAGCTTTTGCGGCAGCGGCATATTCGTTAAGTGCAGCAATCGCATTATGGTCGTTAACGATCAAAGTCTCTATCTTAGCTTCAAGTTGTTTGATTTGATCCTCTCTTGTCGGAGTATTGACTGGTTCCTGAGCCGCGACAATCTGAACGACGAACAGCAAAATCAACATTCCAACTCTTTTCATAAAAATGTCCTTTCTCCAAATAAGTTTTTGGCTACACGCAAAATGTCAAATGCGAATGTTTGAAAAACATTTATCAAAAAAAACCTGAGCAGTCAAATTCTAAATAGTTAGATTATGCTGTTTTCTCAACGAAATTTTGTGAGCAGAATTTTTTTGAAGTATCTAAGTCACTGTAATTTCAAAACTTAATATAACCGTACACATTAAAATATAGTATATACTTTTTTATTGATATTTGGCCTCTAAGGGGATAATATGCTTTGTAATGGGTTTAGAAAGGGATTTCTAAAAACACTTAATACTTGCTTCAATGCTTTTACATAATTTTGTATATCTTTGAAGCCTTTTCAAGCCCGCACGATAATAAGTACGTTAGTAATTTTTGGCTTTGCGACCCAATAGGAAGTCTAAACACATTTTACACGTTCAGCGCCTAGGTCGTAAAAGTCGTTAGTTAGTCTTCGCAATATAGTCATTTATTGAAAGGTGGGAAAATGATCGCAAAAGGTCGTTTTAAACTCAATTCATTTCTCTTAGGCATTATTTTAATTGGCTTATGTGCCTGCTCAAGTAACTGTTTTGCAAATATATGGTTTTGCCTACCTGGTGCTATTGATGATCCTTACGTGTGTATAAATTGCGGAGCTTGTGAGTCTGTATGCCCCGCGGATGCTATTAAATTTGATGGAAACTGCTTGCCTTACATTGACTATATTGCATGTATTACTTATCTTGGTATTTGTTATGGTGAATGTATGGATGTCTGTCCTACGCTGTGTATTCTCGGAGACTGTGGGGAAATAACTGGCCCCAGCATTAAACCCGACAATGATCCCGGTGATACTCCGCCTGGTGCCGACCCGATCGATCTTTCTACAGGATCTTATTATACTTCCGCAACGGATTTAACAGTTAAAGGCAAAGTGCATGATATCGTGATTAAACGATATTATCGAAGTCAGAATAACTTCGTAGCAGATGGTAGTGGTTTATACGGTCTGAGAGGAACCTTCAATGAGCTAGGAATTCAGTCTGAAATCGAGATAGATGAGGTCGTGTGGTCTATTAACTGCGATGCTATTCATACAACTGATCTTGGTGAAGGCCGTGTGGCGTATGGATTTACACCAACTTCAAATACGTGTGAATTCATATGCAAGATATGTTTTAGTACTTTAAATGATCCTATTGAGTATGCCGAGAAGGAATTCGCAATTCCCTTTTCTCCATACGGTAATACTAATAACTATTCTGCTAATAATTATTCTCTTAACAACTATTCTTTAAATAACTATTCTTCTAGTAGCTATTCTTCGAATGGTATCCCAACGATTTTAGGCTATGGCTGGGACTTCAATTACAATATTCGCCTGGATGACAGTTCAGATGAAATTACATTGTTCGATGGCACGTTCAAAAAATATGTATTTACGCAAGATTCTTCAGGAGAATATATAGCGGATGGCAAAACTTCGCCTTTCATAAAGATAATAAAAGATTCTGGCACCTATACCTTAAAGAAAAAAGGAAATGAAACGTGGTCTTTCAACAGTTCAGGTCAGATAACCGATATGTATGACTTGGACGGCAATCATATACAGTTCATCTACACCGATAATAAACTAACAAGAATCGTCGATGAATTTGGTCATAATATAAACATACATTATGATACCACAAGCGGCTGTATAGATTTGATCACGGACGAAAATTCAGGGCGGCAGGTTGCTTATGGGTATACGAACGGAGATTTGGCAACTGTTAAACGGCCAAACACCAGTGAATACACCGACTTGATCACCACCTACACCTACAATGACGAGCATCAACTGTTAACTATCAAGGATCCGCTCAACCAGGTGTGGTTGTCAAACACTTACGAAGATGGCAAAGTGACTTCGCAACGGTATGGCGATACCGGCCAGAATTACGCGATATCCTATGATGCAGCAAATAAAAAGGCCACTGTGCAAGACCGCAAGGGATATTTCACAGAGTTTGAATACAATTCTGATCGCAAGATTGTCTCGGAAACGGTTTACGTAGGTGCGGTCGGAAACAGCACGCCTTATGCTACATCTTATTCGTATACAAGCGATAAGAACCTCGAAGAAATCACATTGCCAAAGGGGAATAAGATCCTCTATGGATATGACAGTTATAACAACATCTCATCTGTTCAAATATACCAGGGATCAGACAGTATTACAGAATCGGTAAGCTATGACGAAAAAGGTTTCATCCAGACATATACTGACCCGGAAAATCATCAGTACCTGTTTACTTACGATTATGATGGGTATCCTGCTACATATAACACAAACGCAGGCAGGTTGATGAAGATTGCATTGCCCACAGTACAAAATGAAAATGACAGCGATGTAACGCCAGATTATGATTTCACATACAACGATAATGGTCAAGTTGTGACCGTAGAACTGCCGGATGGTAAAATCATCAAAAACGAATATGGTTACGTTGGTGATGGCGATGACGATGACGACAATGTTGGAAGAATGAAAAAAGTTATATATGATTATGGTACTGATACTCCGACAATCGATTATTTAAATATTACATATGAATATAAGTATGATATTTATGGTAATGTTGAGAAAATTATAAACCCGGATAATACGGATTTTGAGTATGCCTATAACCAACTTAGCCAATTAACACAAATCAAAGATGAGTTGAATAATATTACTAAATACCATTATGACAAAAATAAAATGCTGGATAAAGTCCAGCGTCAGATAGGTTCATCATTCAGCGACACGACCGCTCAAGCATGGGAATACGATTATGACATCCTTGATAACCTCACACAAATTACAGACTCACTTGGATATATCACAGAAATTGATAGAGATAACAGCGATAATGTGACATCTGTTAAAGACCCTGAAGGAAGGGTTGCATCGCCTCAGTATTCAACAGGCTATACTTATAATTCCCGCGATTTAGAAGATTCTATGACTGATGCCGAAGGTGCGGACACAGCATATACATATGATGAAAACGGCAATTTATATACAGCTACAGATGATAAGGAGCAAACGACAACTTACTATTATGATTTTGCAGACAGATTAACCAAAATAGTTTATCCCGATAGTTCTCAAGATTATGAAGAATTCACGTTTGACGATTGTTCAAACATAATTCATGAAAGAAAACGTGATGGTACAATAATCCATTATACTTATGATTGGCTGAACCGCAAGAAAACCAAACAAATCGGCAGCAGTACAATAACCTATTTCAAATATGATATTATGGGCAGACTGCGCTATGTTGTTGAAGGAACAACCACAGTTGCCAGTTATTCCTATGACCGCATGGGCAGATTGACATCAACAACAGATTCCTATGGCAAGATAGTCAGCTATGAATATAATGCCAATAGCCAAAAAACGAAATTGACATATCCCGATGGCGATTATATCAGCTATGAATATTATGATAATGGTATGCTGCATTACATCAAAGATGACAGCAGTACACCCGTTACATTGGCGACTTTTGAATGGGATACGCTTTCAAGATTGACAAAAGTAACTTATGCTAACGGCGAATATGAAGAATATGATTATAAGGACGCAGACACTACTGGGCTTATAGATGATAACAAAGGTAATGACATAGAACAAGTTTCTTATAGCCCAACTTCGATGTACAGTTATGATTATTTATATGACAAAGTTGGAAATGTAAAAGATAAGGATTATGGTTCATTTGAGTCAAGCTTCACCTATACCAATATATATCAATTAGAAACGGGAAATTTCCCCGGAACGACTGATGATTGGCAGTACTACTATGATACGGTTTTTAACCGCACATACACTGTAAACAACGGCATCACTGAAAACTATACCCCTAAAACCAACGGTTTGAATCAATATGATACTGTAGGGACGAGCATTCAATTCACTTATAATGCAAATGGAAATCTCACCAATGATGGCACAAATAAGTATTATTATGATTGCGAAAACAGGCTCATAACTGTAAAGGATCAATCTGATGTTCTTAAAGCAACATACAATTATGATTATAGCGGCAGAAGAATATCGAAAACTATCGGCAGTGTTGTAACAAAATATGTGTACGATGGTCCGCATGTTATCGCCGAATACGAAGGCACTACGTTAAAGAAAAAGTATGTTTACGGCCCGGACATCGATCAGCCGCTCTGCATGATAATAGTCCATACAGAGTCGTGCACAATTAACAACGAATGTTCTAACTGCGGGACTTGTATAACAGAATGCCCATTCGGTGCAATAGGTTATGATGAGGATGACTTTGTTGTTATCGATCCTGACAAGTGCATTGGCTGCGGCGTATGCCTGACCGCCTGTCCTTACGATGCACTCGAACTGGAAAATGTCAGCGAAAGGCAGTATTATTGTTATTACTTCCACGATGCGTTAGGCTCTGTAGTCGCTCTTTTAAATAATGATGGTGTTGTAGTTGAGGGTTATACTTACGATGCTTTTGGCAAGCCAAAGATTTCAAAAAACGCCGGCAATGATGGCAAATGGCTTACAGGTGATGACTCCATCAGTTCCACATCAGTTGTTTCTAATCGCTTAATGTTCACTGCGCGTGAATATGACAGCGAGACTGGAAACTATTATTACCGCGCAAGGTATTATTCGCCAACAATTGGTCGTTTCTTAAGTCCCGACCCTATCGGCTACTATGATTCGATGAATCTGTATCAGTACTGCTTGAATAATCCGGTGAATTATGTCGATCCGTATGGAGAAGCTTGGCGGCAAAAAAGGCCACTTGATACTTGGGGATTTAGGCATATAAAATTATATCCGTATCATCATGATAGATTTTTGTATGATGATGGTGATGATTCCGGGTATTATGATGACTCTAGAGTTAAGAAAGATCCCGCATCCAAAAAACTTCAAAAGAGATACGAAAGGATAGGCCGTTGGTTAGACGACAAACTTCTTAGGCAAGCAGAGAAAAACGTAAGGAAAAATTGGGACATTAAAACAAATCCAAAAGTCGAAAAATATAAATTAATGGGGAAAAAACACAAGAACTGTCAGGATTATTGTGATGCTGTTGAAGAAGAATATTTAAGGTTACTGGTAGAAAAAAATAAAGGTAATGATGTTTTTTCTGAAAGTGGGACAAACAAAAACTCTGAAAATAAGGGGGAATAAACAAAATGAAAATGAAAATTGTAGTTATTTCTGTATTGGCGACGTTACTATCTTGTTCAGTGATTATCTTTTTTGTAATTCCTCGATTAAGGGTTCCAATCTGTAAAGGGAGCATATTTCCTTTTATTAGACCGCATGTGGAATTGTTTTGTCCGCCATTAGATCTTTACAAAGGCCTTATAGATGAAATTGTGGATTTTAGTGATGAATATACATATATTTTTAAAATTAAATATATCGGTCCCTATGAATTAGACATGGTTTTCGATCATATTGATAATCTCAATGAAAATTGTAATGTAAAAGCACAGATAGATTTTTATCTAAAAGATACTCTTATGCTTTCAAGATATATTATGATTGAGGGAAACAAAGAAAGTTCTGAATGTTATTTCATCGTTCCGAAAGATCTTCCAATTGATAAAGAAATTACCTGTAAAATTAAAATTTTATCAGCAGAAGGAAAGTGTAAAACTATTAGGTTCCTTTTATCAAGACAGTCCCAGTTATAGAAATTAGTTCTAACTTCCTTTGATTAACTCGCCAAGATAAAAGATGCAAACGAAAATGAGAGATTATGCTGGCAGGCAAGTCACCAGAGCGCCGTGGGACGATGAATTTGTTCAGACCAGATATGTTTATGACGGCCAACAGATTATCGCTGAATACAGTGAAAGCGGAAATTTGCTCCGAAAATATATTTATGGCCCTCGTACCGTGCAAATATTCGTCAGTACTTAACTCATTGCTCTTTAATAAGTTCATATTGAAAATTTAGACAGTGAAATTGCTGTATACTTTTGAATTTTGTTTTTAGCAGGCGGAAAAAATTGTTTTTTCGAAGTCCGCCGAGCCGTTTCAATGCAGGACAATCTTGGCATTTTCATTTTTTTCGTGAGTCGGTTCAATTGCTGTATATTAAACATTATAATGGCTAAGCGGACGGGTAAACTCCGCAAGTAGTCTACTCTTTTGCCATCCATATGCTGTGACACTTTCTTGTCCAGAATACATTTTACTTCTTGGTTGCGCGCGTATATACTCGCAATCAAAGCAATTCGGTGCAATGTGGTGCAATAAATGCAATGATTTTTAGAAACAACTTGCAATTTGTCGCAAATCATAGCTCATTATAAGTAAATGAGTTACGACAAATTGCGAAAAATTGGAAATTTTAAACCGGAATTGCTCGACACGCATGAGGCCACAGGTTCAAGTCCTGTACCGCCCAGTGTTGTAAGTTACGCTGAATCCGGCATTTATGGATACTTGCCATGTGGCAACGCGGTCGTAACTCTTGTTAAAAAAGCGGTAGTACTACACTTTT
>MHYA01000178.1 GCA_001825675.1 Planctomycetes bacterium GWF2_42_9
AACCAGTGTGCCGGTTTTCACAGCGGTATCTATAAGCTGTTTGACCGATGATGCGGGATACTTATAACGCCTCTGATCTCTGATTTGTCTAAGCCCGCCCGCTACAAGCTTTGGCCTCTTGCGGTAGAACGACCGCCGTGACATATTTAAACATGCGGCGGTTTCCTCAAGGCTTAACAAGGAATTTGCGACGAGATGTGAAAGTGAATGCTTGATTGAAACTTTGCTCGAATCCTTGATCGTTGACATAGCGGCCTCCTTTTGTGAATCATGTTAGTAGTCGTACACGTCGGCACAGTGCAATGTTAGTCCCCGCAAAAACATGGCTTTTACACTTTCACTGTTGGCCTCGCCCTGTCTTATAGAAAATCTTATACCGCAAAAGGTTTAATGCAAGAATATCTGCCCCGCTAGTGTTAGTGTGATGTAAGTGGTTTATTTATAATGAATTGCAAATTTGATATTTTTTTACGAAAATCTCGGCAAGAAAATGGAAGTGAAAAAACAAAAAAGCTTGATAAAAATTTAAGTTATTTTGAATACATATAGTCTTGCAGCAAAAGAGGTTAGGGGAATTTGAAATACGTTGGATTATCGGTGGTAAAAATTTGAATTGCCAGGAGGTTTTTTGCCGGTATCAAAGCAGAATTTTTTATTTTTTATAAAAAATTTTATTTTTGTGTGCCAACAAGTGCCAATAGTACCACTGACAAAATAAAAAAGCCATCCATTTTTTCAAATGAATGGCTTTGATGGTAAGGGCAGGCTCCCGTGAAGGAGGGAGAGAGAAACTAGGGAGCCGCCTTGCGGGTTCTACTTTATGGCCAGAGAAATCTTAAAACTCTATACTTTACCGAAAGAACCGCATGATTGCCATTAGCAACGAATATAATAAAGCTGCCCATTGCAATAACACAACGCTAAAACTATGGGGCTGTTCGAGATTTAAAATCACTGAGATAATAATTAAATGCCGTGTCCACACCTTGGGATTCTGCCAAATTGAATACTTTATCTAAATGATCTGTAGTGTGGTAATTCCCTTTGTAATCATCTAATAAATCCCTAATACTAGCGCGAATTGCGGGGTATTGGTTAAATTTCGTGTAGACTTTTAAACAGGACAAAACATCCATTTTGACTGAATCGTCTGTAAAGCATTCTTGAAAAGATGGAGCATCAAGTAGCTTTAACAGTAAATAGACCTCTCCAGCATTCATTTCTCCTGTGGTATATTGATGAAATATTGAGTGCAAAACAGGCCCAATTTGTTTGTTAGCTCCGTAGCATGCGTTTAATATTCCTAGCATCGGCCCATTGCAATCAATTGTGACACAATTCGCCAAATTCCCAAACGAAACTTTGCATTTTTGCAAATAATCCTTTACTACCGCATTTGTAACATCAGCATTTCCATGATGAATGTACCAATTGGTTTTTGCCCATAATCCCTCAGTTTCGTTGCTAGCATCACCTTGCCTTGTTATCTCTTCTAAAATTTTTTCATTTACAAATTCAGTGTCCCCAAGTGGAGGATACCAATCAAGTTGCACCCCTAATGCACCATCGGTGTAACCCGCATTAATGCTTTTCACTATTTCTTCTGGAGTTTCTTTGGGTTGCTTTAATAATGCAAAATATACTTCGAACTTGTGTTTCTTGAGATTTAATTCACGTTGCGTATTTACCACATGTCGCACTATACCTTTTAAATCACCATCTGATTCTCTGTTTATTTGTTTTTTTGCAAATTGATAGCCTAAAACAGCAGAAAATATAATTACCAAAATCACAGATAAGAAAATAGATACTCGTTTTAACATTGGATGCCTCCGTACACGAAAATAATATTTATTTTTTCTTTATTCATTTGTAGGTTACAGTTACACATCGTCCTTTCATGTCACAAGTCATATGTGTCCTCCAACCATTGCGATGTATCACAAGTTTGCTAAAGGAAATACCTTGACACGGCTCGCCCAAACCTTCTATAGCTTCATGCTCAGCGCGTTTCCAGGCAGGATCATCATCGCTTGGCTGGATTTCCTGGGGATCTTGAAGCACAACTTGATTATATGGAGTTAGCCTACCATAAAGAGGACCATATAGTAATCGACTACTACCAGCAGGGCAATAAAAACCATAACCAGTGCAATTCTCTATTCTCCATACAATTACTCCCGCTTGAGTGGCCGAACTTAAGGTAGGCAAATCTATTCCAATTGGCGACTGTATGGGGTTATATCCATCAATTAGATCACCAACATAAGGCACTGTTTCGAGATTATTATAGCGGTAAGTGTTCACACGTGATGCACTGCATTTTCGTATGTAGGTCAAGCTTCCACACTCGCACAAGCCAAACTTATCTGTCTTGTTAATAGAATTACTGCGAACATACTCAAACAAATTCATTCCATCGCCTGTCTGAACCAATGGACTAAACGGATTTATTGAATTTCCGTTGGGCACAATTCCTCGTGGATCAGGCTGCATCCATCTGCCAAGTGAGTATGAATACGTTCTATTCAAATTCTCCTGTAACCATATCCCTTGAACATCATCAACCCGCTTGCCTGTAAACATATAGGGATTTCCGAATACCGATAAGGAATCAGGCTTCCCATAGGCATCATAAGTGAAAAACTCTCTATCTTCCTCTCTGCCGTATTTACTGCCGATTACGCCCATCACTGAGCCAAGAGCATCGGTAAGATAGTAGTAGTCGGTTTCTGTTGATGTGTCCGGAAATACAGTTTGCCACGGGTGATCGCTCAAGTGTTTGGCATAATCCCTGAAATTCACATTTGGGTCGCTATCCTCATTATATGTGCTGCTGGTAGTAAGCCATGCATCACAGAATCCAACAAGCCAGTTAATATCATTTGGCTCTACACTGCTATATGGCTCAGGCGTGAACATGCCAAGGACTTCATCGAAACCATTGCCGTAAACGAAATTCCTTTGCCAAGTATTATTTGAAACCTCGGCTATTACCCTGCCCATAGTATCATAATAATAATAGGTCGTCGTGCTGTCGGTAGTTTTCTTTATTCTTCTGCCAAGCGAATCATAGGTAAACTCAACAAGCGAGGTTGTCCCGTCAGGAACATTTACAAGCCTATTACGGTAGTCATACTGATAGCTAATTCCGTTTTCGTCAAATTCCATATTGCCGTTATCATCGTAAAAGAGATTGGCATCGTATGTAAGGCCCCAGCCATAGTCATAATAAATTCCATCATATTGATTGAGATTATTATGATAATAAGTATTCGTGAAACCTTCCTTGGTATAATGGGTCAGCCGGTTACCGAGATTATCATATTCAAACTCTTCGGTTGCGTATTGTGGCCCGCTTGCCTCCATGCCCATGAGCATCATACCGCCGCCATTATCAAAAACAAAGTCAACTTCTTGCTCGAATGAATCATAAAGCGGAAGCGAAGCAGTCTCATTTGGTGTCGGAGCAGAAGCCGTTACGCTTTCTTGTATAAGCGTCTGCTCATCTACAAGCGTACCAGTCGCATCATATTGTCTTACGACCTCGGTGGCAGGAGTTGTGTCAAAGGATGTTTCAATTACTACCTTGCTTCCATCATCAAGGAATAAGGCAAAAGAGATAATCCTCTGCTGATTGTCATAGATTATCTCAGCAGATTTATTGCCGTTTTCATCATTGATGGTTTCTGTGGTAGTCGTACTTTCATTAGAATCTAGTACGGCAAGAGCAACTACATTGGCATAAATATTTCGGTAATTCTTATACGCCTGCATCTTGGACTTGACTTCTTCAATGATATTCTGCTGCGGTCGGGCTTTAGACAGAGCCTTAATATACAGACCCTCAAAGTCTATAGAATCTGCCGACAGCCATTTCAAGGCTATTGCAGAAGCTACCTGAATATCAATGATGCTCTTATTCATGCTCCATCCCGACAAGCTGCCGTATTCAACGTAAATCAATCTGCGAAGTTCATCATAAGTGTACTTGTCCCAGACCGGCGTTTCAAGATGATTATATTTTACCGATGTCCTGTTTGACAGGTCATCATAGGTGTATATAAGGTCAAGGAGCGTCTCGGAACCTTTTACGGAAGCGATCTCCTCAAGCCTGCCAATATCATCAAAACCGTTGGTTGTAAAAATCTCAGCCTGTGTATATTCTTTAGTTTTTACCTGGGTTCCGATATAAGAATATTCTGCGATTTGAGTACCATCCTTTTCAACGGTCTTTATCCTGCCAAGACCATCGTAAGTATATTCAATAACCGCTCCGGTTATGCTATCTTCCTGTAAGAGGATGTTGCCCGACTGGTCATAGCTATAAGTAATAGTTGCGGTCGTATTGCTATTGCTGTCGTAGGTGGTAGTTTCAGTTTCTTTTAAGCCAAACCCATTGTAGGTAAAGGCGGATTGGGAAACAGTTACTCCGTCAGCCATCTTGCTGGTCGATACAAGTCTTCCCGCTCCATCATATTCAAAGTTGGCTATGAAAGTCGGATTTGTCAGACTGTCAGACTCCTCAAGAACTCTGTCAATCGCATCATAACTGTAATAAATAGAACTGTTATCCCGCTTGGTTTCCTGGTCAATTGTTCCGCAAATATCATAATAATAGTTAATGCTGTTTCCATCGGGATAGGTTATTTGTATAACCTTATCATTCTTGTTATAGGTATAGCGTGTAGTCTGCACGTTCGGATCATAACCTGTAATTGAGGCCTGTCTGCCGAGCCTGTCGAATTTATAATCAGTTGTTTTGTTCTTGTTGCCTGCATCCTCGATTTTTCGGTTCTGATTGCCGAAAGCATCGTATTCAAAGGCCGTAATAACTCCGTCAACGGCAACGATAGATTTATTTCTGCCGAGATCATCATAATAGTAGGTAGTCGTAATATCAGAAGCCGATGACCTGTCAACAGTGCTTGTATAAACTCTGCCGAAGTTGTCATAATCAAACAGTGTAGCAACGGTTATAGAGCCGCTGGAGTTATAATTTATCTGCTCTTGCTTTGTCAACCTTGCGGGGTAAGTGGAGTTTTCATAATAGAATCGCTGCTCGTTGCCTTCAGGGTCAACAACACGTTCCTTGCGTCCTATTTCATCGTAATAATAGACCGTTGTCGCTGTCTGGGAACCGTTATAATACTTCTTTTGCTGATAAATCGAGCCTGTATTGCTGTCATAAATGGAATCTTCGACCATATCTATGGCTGTATTGACGGCAGAAGTAGAGGCAGGATTTTTCATTATTGCCTGCCGAAGTTGGTGGTTAAGATTGTCATACTCAAGCCTAATTTGTTCCAATTCAACATCGTCGCCAAAGTTTGTTGCAGTGCCATTGCAATCGAAAGAAATTTGTTCGAATGCTCTGCTTAGGCTATCATAATACGAAATCCTATAATTCTTTTCAGCATCAACCGTTTTATAAACTCTTCCACCAGCATCATAATATGTGGTTGTGATGAAACCGTTGGGATCGGTAACTGTTAATTGTCGCCCATCTTTATCATAGCCGAAAAATGTAGACAGCCCCTCACCATCAATAATTTCAGTTCGACGTCCACGCGAATCATATCTGTATTCGTTGATAACATCATTTGGCTCATCAAAATTATTTGAATCCAGAGAGCCATAACCTTTACGAATTACTTTGCGAACATTATCAGCAACATCAAACTGGTAGAGTTTTATTATATCATTCGCATCATTGCAATAGCCGGGTAATTCACATACACGTTCTTTCCAAATACGGCCAATAGCGTTATATTCCTTGCGGGCATCCATCAGTAAAATATCATTCGCATCATAACTTGCTTCACGCAAAAGCTGACTTGCGGAATCATAGTAATAATCAGTGTAAGGCCCATAGCTAGTTTGTTTTTGGCGACGTTCAAGTCTGTCAAAATTATCGTAGTAGGATAATTCTATTGTACCATCGGGATTTGTCTGTTGAATCAAATTGCCGTTGTCATCGTATTCTTTTCCGGTAACTAGCACATTGGTTGTACCATAGCCAGTAATATTTTGTGTTACGAGGCCACGGCCATCTCTGACAACCTTCACCCATTTGCCGCCGGGGTATATTGTTTTTTCAAGCTCACCTTGATTATTGTATTCATAACTTGTTGCAAGTTCTATGCCATTAACATCCTGTATTTCACTTATCTTCCGGCCCAGGAAATCGTAACTATATTCAGTAATTATCCAGTCATTAGGATCATCGAAATCGAATGCGCAGCCATCGATTGCTTGTCTTATAGTCTTCGTATGACCATCACTATCATAGGTATATTTTGTTTGTGAAATAAGAGCAAGGCTTGAATCAACATCATTTATATCATTTGCATCGGCAAGAACAAACTCACTTTCCACCTGACCTGCCGTGTTATAGTGTGTACCTGTTACGACACCGGCAGGAGTTTTGGTCCGTGTGATCTGACCAAAATCATTATATTGATAGATCGTAGTCGCCTCATTGGGCCCGCCAAAATCTTCCGTTTGAGAATTCAGATTTCCGGTAACAACGTCATAGTTGTACTTGGTTGTAACCAGATTTCCATTGGTATCTTTTCGTTGCTCCTGCTTTACGCGAGCGGCACCATCGTAAAGATAATGAATTTCTTGCCTGCCCGCCGACGTTTGAGGCCGCTGTTCTAATTGAGGATAATTCCTTCCATTGATATTGATGAATTGTGAATAGTTAGTTACTCCTCCTCGCGCATTAGTGTGCTCAATGAGATCAGAACCAGAATACGAATACTGCTCGTGATTGGCAATACCAGTGGTATCGACATCGTAACTGTATGATTCAACAACTCGCTTATCACTGTTATAATTTTCAACGTCCTTGCGTTTACCCGATGGATAGATGGTCGTCTTAACACCGTTCACATCGTCATAACTGTAATAAGTTGTGTACGTTGTGCCGGTGGGTTCGGCAAGACTAGTCGTTAATTGATCGTATTCAATTTTTCTGACAATATTCGTGAGGCCAGAATCAGTATAATAGGATTTGATGCAGCGTGCATGGCCACTATCAACCCAGATATATTGTGTAATTGTGAAATTGTTTACATCGTAAACCAAATCCTTGAATTTGATTATTTGAGAATTATGGATTGCCGCTTGCGAAGTTAATATGGGTTGGACAGTATGGATATATGCAGGATCAGTCAGTTTGTTGGCATCGTACTGATCCCAACGAATAACATCACCGGCATAATTGTACTGCTTCTGAATTAAACCCTCAAATCTGCTGTCATTGTAGTCGGATGTGTAGTAGTACTCGATTTTCTGGAAACCAGTGGTCTCGCCGCAACTGCCGCAACCACTGCCGTCCGAAGATTGAACTATTTGATTTTTGGCGTCATATTCGGTATGCCATTGCCGTGCGGTTTCTCCGTTTATTAAATATGTAATATCGGCAGTTGAATAGCCATAGCCAAGATTTGTCCAATCATAAGAATATTTTTTACTACTTGAACTATAACTTGAGCCATTATATGCGCACTGAATGCGATCATTTGCGTCATATTCATATCGCCACTGAATTATGCCTTGTCCTTTATTTTGTGCAGGAGTGCAATATTCTGCACTGGCAGCAAGTTTCTGATCTTCACCCTGCAATGTCGAATTGACCGAGCAATCATAAAAGAATTTGCCTTGATCCCCCAAATCCTGATAAATGTAATCAGGGTCATGGTGTGTATGCCAGCCCGCGCTTGTCATATAGCCCGGTAGATCATTACTCACAGGTTTATTCCAACATGGGATTTTCGCAAGATGATAAATGCCTGTACTATTTCCATACGCTAATTCAGTAGATTGGAACTGGCACAGTTCAGGATCGCAAGAATAAATTGAAGAATGCCATATGTATCTCCATTCAGGATCGGCAGTACAAGGGTCAGGGCCATAGACACGCGTTATCTTCTGCATATTTGCCCCGCCCGTTGGGGGAGCGTTTCTGGCGCATACATCTTTAATAACTTCAACTGTTATATTGCCAGTTGTTGTCTTAATAGGAGAGTGACAACCCATGTAAAGCGTATAAGTCTCAAATTCAAGGCCGAAAGTAGCAGTAGAACCTGGTTTGCGCAATTGTGGATTCGATGGAGTTGCATGAATATCTGGAAGGCTACCGGCACTTATTCCATATTTGGAATTGACTTTTGTAATACTTGTTCCATCTAGAGATATCCCGCCTGGAAAAAAGGCATCGAAATCCTCTTGGCTTCCATTCACCTGAACCGTAAACATCTGCCCTATCATCATGCCGCATTCTGAGTGCTCTACACAAGTGTTCTCACAGTTTCCACAGAGTTCACTTTCGGGGTGGGTAAGTGTCCAGAACAAGATGCCTTGGCCTGAATCCCCAGTTGATTCATCACATGCACCAACAGTCAATGTAATAGACGAGCCTAATTCAGCCTTATTGTACCAGTAAAACTTGAATTGCTCAATGGTTTGCGGGTAGCATAAAGTCTCTAGGCCAATATCAAAATCACCGAAGCTTTGTTGTACAGGGAATGCAAATAGACCGATTACAAAGCACAAAAGAATTTGAACGATAACTTTCGAACTGAACTTCCTTGAAAACATTTATAACCTCCCTAAAATAAGTGTTAAATTCTGGTGCGCAAATAAATGAGCACATTATTACATGCCAAACTTAATTTCAGCAAATCGCTTCATCACAGAAGTAATACAATCATTTCGGCCCAACAGCGTGGTACAAAATAACCCCACGATAAACCAGTCGTTAGTAAAAAGGCTGGTGCGCCGGTATTAAACCAACACGAAAATACATAAATACAAACACAGATAGTTTCATGGACAGGCTTTTAGCAGAGCTTGGGGGCCTGCTTTCTCACGCCCGTCTTGGCTCGCCAGAGCCAGCAAGAGACGCTTAGGCAGCGCCCCTTTACGGGGCACTGTAACCTAACGTTCTCTTGCTTGAAACTGGCGATTTCGACGGAACGCTTCAAGTCCAGTGGACTAGCATATTAAGTTTTCTTCGGAAACTATTATCTAAAATTTCCGACAATAAAAAAGTAATTTACCACCTTTTTTCTTTTAAACAAGTAATTTTTTAGAAAGTGACAACAGTATGTCAAGGCAACCTAAAATTTATCCTCAATTAGCCTTTCTACAAAGTTGTCCGCCTCAAGTGAAGTTTCACCAGTTCAACACTAGGCGCCCGAACCGTCAGGCCGGACAACCACGCCCACGCCTCTTTTCTCATTATCCTAATATCGCACAATCTTTTTTTGTAAATCCCAAATCGGCGCAATAAAAAAGCACCGTTGCAAATCACGCTCAATGCAGGCCCGGTAGAGCCTTGAAGAACGCAAAAGCTAACGGTGCTTTCTGCATACATAAACAGAAAGCACCGAGCCTTCCACACGCTTCTTCATTTACAAACTACCGGTTTGCATTGAAACGTCTGAAATCTCAGTGTTACTAAATTAGTCACTATTCAATTTTCAGAAAGATACTATGACAGCTATACTACAAAGAGCTACGCCTTTAAGTCAATGGGAAATATAAGTTTTTTTGTTTGCAGGTGAACAATTATCCTAGCCGCTTTGCTATTTCAATCGCATTTTCTCTTTCCATTTGACGGTAGATCAGTGTTGCATCGAGTGTCTTGTGGCCTAACGCAGCCTTTGCCTTAAATTCGCCAACCTGTGCAGAAATTTTGTCGGTCACAGCATGGCGAATCTGGTGCGGATGCCAATCGGGGACGCTATGGCCATCTTTTCGAGCGGCTTCAATTCCTCGCTGGACAGCTTTATAATAGCTCGCAGCATTATAACAGGGCGAATACTCTTGGGCCACACATCTTACACCAGGCTTATTGCCTTTATTCATTGGTGTTTCTCTTTTTGCGTGGATTAAAGCCCGTCGTTTTTTTTCAGATTCCTCTGGCTTAAAACAAAAATCTTCATGATTCCGTAGTAAATACGGTATTAAAAGAGCCTGTGCCAGTTTCCCAAATATAACTTCACGGACATAATTTTGATCGTGCGTTGTATTCTTGAACTTTGTCGGATAATAAATCCAATAGTCCTCGCGTTTAACAATATCAGCAGGCCGCAGAATACAAATCTCGTTGCTCCGCATACCCGTAATAAGTTGAAGTCGAAGCATATCTGCAACAACAGGCCCAACATACGGAAGAATAACCTCGACGTGTTTAGGGTCAACAGGCTTGACTTTCATCGGGTCTTTAACTTCTGCACCGGCAATTTTATTTGTTTTATTAAGTGGCTCCAATGATTCCAGTGCATACGCTATATGTGCTGGCGCATAGCCCTCAGAAATTCCCCATGTGAATGCCCGGCAGATTCGCCTAACCCATCTATTGATAGTTGTTATTGATCGGACGATAGGAACTTCTTTGTTTTTTGTTTTGCGCGTTTCAGTAGCAATGGATTTTCGCAGAGCCTTAAGTTTTTGTGGGGTCAAGTCTATTACTCGTTCATTGCCATGATATGTGACCAAATATTTATAGGCTCGCTCAAAATCTTTGGGTTCTCCGCTATCATTGGGAAATGAGGCATGAATATGAGCCATATAGAATTGAACGAGTGAAGCAATCGTACCATCGAATTTGCCGACGTTGGCACATTTGTTTACAGCCAATAGATACATACGCCTTGCGATTTCGATGGCATCACTTTCATTGGAAACGGCATAGGCTTTTTGCATACCCTCTGGAACAAGTGCATAATTTTTAAAATTTTGCTCACCAGGCAGGCGAACTCTCCAATAAAAACGCCCTCGTTTTGGGTAAATGTGGCCAGGAAGATCAATTTTCTTAGACATACAATTCTCCTTTCAAAATGGTTTAAATTGTTACCCAAATTGTTACCGGCAAAAAATGCCGATGCAAGGGGATGTATGTAAGCTGTTGATTTTAAGAGGCTTGTAAAACGCGTCCGAAGGGATTCGAACCCCTGACCTACGGATTAGAAATCCGTTGGGCAAGGAGTGCGGTAAGATCTTATGGGAGGCTAAGAATGCGCAGAACTTCAGCAGGGAGTGGATCGAGAAGCTAAAGAAAGACCAGCAGGAGGCGGGGGCTGATATTGAAACGCTGCGCGAGGATTGTTTAGAAAGGTTCTTTGGCTGTGTTCGGAATGACAGAAACACGGTCTAGTTGCGCTAGGCCGTGCCACAAGATTGGAAAATATGGTACATTGTAGCTGAGTGGTTGTGTCGCCCTGCGATGATTTCGCGGTATATATATCGCACAAACCCTCGATTGCCATCGGGGGCTGGTAAATTTAGCCTTTTCAGGGCTGAAGACCGGAAAGTTTTCTACAAAGCAGAAATTAATAATTTGAAAGTGGAATTTGCTTGAAACATAATTGAAACTATTTATTATCTAAATTGGCCGGGAGAAATCGGCCAATTAAATTGGAATCACTGAGATTTCAGACGCTTCAATCTAAACCGGAAGTTTGAATGAGGAAGCGAATGGAAGGCTCGGTGCCTTTTTGTAAATGTGCTTGGCTGACTGTTTGTCTTTGTGGCGATCCTTTCCAAAGCGTTTTTAAGCCAAAAGACGAAAGTGAGCGTAATGT
>MHYA01000179.1 GCA_001825675.1 Planctomycetes bacterium GWF2_42_9
TATATGTGTATGTCACTGGTATATGGAAAATAAGAAAGTATTCGTCCAGTTGGACTTTATTAACTGAGTGGGGATCATACGGCAGCAATAACGGCCAGTTCAGAGATGTAAGCGACATTATCTTTGATTCAAATAACAATGTATATGTTCTTGATTTTACTCTTAGCCGTATCCAAAAGTTTACTTCAACTGGCACATTTATCACTTCTTTCGGTACGCAAGGAAATGCAAATGGACAGTTTATGGGACCAAACGGTATGACAGTAGATTCAGATGGTTACTTTTACGTAGTAGATCGACTTAATAATAGAATTCAAAAATTAAACTCTAGTGGACAATATGTAACTTCATGGGGATCATTAGGCACTGCCGATGGTCAGTTTAGCTCTGCTGTAAAAATAACAGTAGACACAGAAAATAACATCTTAGTTTCAGACATTGACCTCGATAGAGTTCAAAAGTTCACATCAAACGGAACTTTTTTGGCTTCATGGGGGGTGGGGGCTCATTCTGACCTTGGAAGGTTCAAGAATCCTTCTAGTATTTCAATGGACTTACAAGGAAATGTGTATGTAGCTGATACTTATAACCATAGAATCCAAAAATTTACATCTGATGGTACATTTTTAAACGCCTGGGGCTCTCGAGGTTCTGATAATGGCCAATTTATTAACCCTTGGAGTATTTCGGTAGACTCAAATGGATATGTATTTGTTGCCGATAGCGGCAATAATCGCATCCAAAAATTCGATTCTAGCGGAGCATTTATAACTTCCTGGGTTCTGTCTTCAAATGAATTGCCTATTCATATATTTGTGGATTCTGTTGGTAAGGTTTATGTAACTGATCAAAACGATCATATAAATATTTTTACAGCAAATGGAGTCTTATTGTCGACTTGGGGCATATCATCTAGTCCTTACTTTTCTGATATTACAGGTATAACTGTTGATAAAGCTGGAAATGTTTATGTTGCAAATGCCAACTCATATTTTGGTCTAAAAAAATTAGACTCCAACGGAAAATTAATAACCTCTTGGCCAGTATCAATAACATCATCTGAAATAGCATTAGATTCGGATGATAACGTTTATATTGCAGACTCTGGGCAAAATCGAATTGTAAAATATTCTTCAACAGGAACTCGTTTAACCCAATGGGGTTCTTTTGGTAGCACTGAAGGCAAGTTCATCTCTCCAAAAAGTGTTTATATTGCACCTTCTGGTATTGTATACAGTTGTTGATTCAAATAATAATCGTATTCAGATTTTTGACACTATCTACACAGTGTCTGTAAATGCGACTGGAAACGGAAGTGGCAGCATTTCCTCGGATAAATTAGGTAGCTACTCTTTTCCATCAATGAACTCTGTATTAAATTCAATTACGAAAGGTTCTAATATAGTAATAACAGCAACTGCTGATTTCGGTTCTAACGTGTCTTGGAGTGGTTGCGACTCTACAAACGGTACGGTTACTAGCAGTACATGCACAATAAGTGACCTCATTTCCGATAGAGTCATTAATGTCACTTTCACGACTGTACCAATCAGGCAGTTAAACGTTACACTCAATCATGACGGTTATGGGACTGTAACAAGTATGCCTACAGGAATTTCCTGTGCTAATGTTAACAATGATTTATGTACAGGTGACTTTACTAGTGGGGATACTGTTACTCTTACATCAACTCCAAGTATAGGTTCTACACTCTTTGCTTGGGAGGGATGCAACAATATAACTCAGGATAAATGTATTGTATTGATGGACACAAATAAAAACGTAACAGCCTCTTTTGACATTTTGGATAATGCAAGATTAGGGGCGGGAACTAAGCACTATGGTACTTTAAGAACTGCATACAATGATGCCCAGGATACAGGTGTTATTAAAGCTAAAGATATTATTTTCATCGAAGACTTGATAATTGATAAAAATATCTATGTAACGTTATCTGGTGGCTATGACAATAATTTTACATCAAATATCGGTAATACTAAATTACATGGTCAGCTGATTCTAAAGAATGGCACTTTGTCTGTCGACAGGTTATCAGTTTTTTAAAAACGAGTTATATTATCACAATAAAAGCAAAGGCGACTCGGTCGGGGCTGGCTCAAGTTGCCTTTTTCCCCAACAATCTTGCAGCGTGCGGTCGTAGCCGTGCTATTTCTGCGTCCAACTTTTTCGCGACGAGTGCTTGACGCTCTGGCGCTGCCCGCAATTTTTCGAGCAAAAGCTGATCATCGATATTCAGCCCGCAACAAGTTTCCTCCAGCGAGAGCACTTTACCCAACAGCTGCATTAGATGCAAATCTGGATTGTCTAGCCAAAGATCTCGTATAACGTCGAGAATAATAGGTATCCTGTCTGAATTCATATCATCGCCTTCCCCGCCGAGGTAGATTATCAATTGCGGCCTTTGCCACTGCTTTGCCAGCCTCACTGTCAGTCAAATCGAAAAAATCGTCAGGCACAGGAATCTCTCTGCAGTCAGCACAGAACAACGCTCCGTCGCCCTGGTCTGCCATTGTCACCCACTGGTAAATTTCGGCGGTGTATTCTTCCCCTTGAAGGATCTCTCTCTTGCACACAGAACACCAATACGGCCCAGGAGGCGAGCCATATCTTCCCGGGCAGATCTTTACGATGCTGCGAAGCGCCAGTTTTGTCATTAAGTTCACCTCCATATCCATTTATAACTATTTATACTCGAATCTTAGTATAAATGGTTATAAACCCCGTAACATGCTGTTAATTCTAAATTTCTAGCTTTTTTTAATTACCAGTCTGGGTTTACAACAATATCGCCAATCCACGCAGTACCATCTCCCGGGTGTGCCACACCTTCGTTGCCGACATACGCCACCCCCGGCGGGGCGCCGGGCTGTTGTGTCTCTTCCTCGATTTTGTCTTCTGGCTCGCTTATAATCACGTCATTGTCGTCGGTCATGGCTATCTCCTGTCATCTAGGTTGACAACCTTCACCGCGATCGCGCCGAAGCCGCGGTCTCCGGCCCACAGATAGAAGGCGATCAAACCGTATGAAATAGCGATCGACAGCAGCTTTTGCCAGATAGTAAAGCCGTTGCCGCCGAGCATCCAAATAAATGCTGCCCACCCGAGAACGGCTGCCACCATCAGGCCGATGCCGCCGAAAATCTCGATCTTTTCGCGTAGGGATTTCTTTTTCATAGTCTATTCCTCCTGGGAGACTTCGTAGAGTCTGCCCTTCTTTTTATTGACCTTCGCCGCCACCAGCGCTGCCTGCTTCTGCAGTGCTTGTCCAAGCCCGGGGCACCAGTAGTTCTCCAGCACCGGTTTTGCCTTCTGGCCCCCCGAAGCTTTTTGAACTCTGCAGCCGGCACCACCGGGGAGGATATAAATATCAACTGAATAGTAAGCTCTCCTCGGACTATCCACGGCCTCCAGGCGGATGCTTGAAATCGGCGGATCCGGATTGATCAGATCCGGTTGCACTTCACTGGCTTTCATCGCTTTGCCTGCTTTTCCTGATCGCATCGGCGACTGCCTGGCCGGTCTGCCGGCACTGCTCCTGGTCATATTCCGTGAGTCCGCCAACCTTGAACATAGGCTCGCCCGGGTTTGTTTTGTCCCAGTTTTTGACAGTGCCAGCTGTGATAAAAACGGCCTTACACGCATACCACGCCAGCCCCAATACAGTTGTTACCATCATCGCAATTATAAGGGGACTCTCGTTGTTTGGGTTCTTTCCGAAAATTCCCAGCCCAAGCCCGAGGATAAAAAAGTGTGACAGCGGATACTCAACAAAACGCTTAATCATTGTTTGCCTCCGGTGAAGAGAGTTATTAACTGCCCAAGTAGGCCAATAGTTTTTTCTGGCGCATACCGATATTCCTTCCAACAGCCAGACTTGACCTGCATCAGAAATGAACCGTCATCCCGAACTCGCATCGGCGCAACAGGCGTAATCAGCCGGCAGTCATAACAAAGACCATATGCATCTATTGTGATTACCGACCTGTTTGTTTCGGTAATTTCCGCCCGAATATGTTCCGGGCCAATCTCTTTGCTGCACTTTTCACAAAGAGTTTCGATCGAGTCAAAGGTGGTGTCATTCCAAAATCTATATGGTAGAAGACTCGCCAAAATCGGCAACCGCTCGACTTTCTGGATAGTGATATTTTTTTCTCTCATCGATCCCCTCCCCAAAAAATGAATGTATTCCCGTTGCTTTCATTGATCTTGTCTTTGTCGCACCCAAGGGCAACCAACACGGTCTCAACTGCCCAGTGAGCGATACAGAGAGCAATAAAGCCGACTATAAACGCCGCCATGATCCCCAGGAAAATCAAAAACGACTCTTTGCTCTTCACTGCTACCAAAACAAACGGCGACAAGCACACCAACACCGCCACAATCAGCCTTCCGTTTCCTCGCATTCCGCGCCCCCTCGTATCATTTAATAATGATAAATATTATTTATAATTATTACTATAGAAAGGAGTGTGGAGTGTGTCAAGAGGATTCTTTTGAGGGTGGGTTGCGGAGAACTGGAGAGAAGGGTCTAAAAGCTTCTGTTTTTGGCTCGGGATGGCATCTCGATTGACAAAGCGAGCGGGATCGATTAAAAAAGGCGTGGAGTCAACTGGCAAAACCATAAATAAAGTTAACTAAATAATTATAATATTATAGTTTATTAACAGTTTGCTTTATAACATATGGCCTAAAAAATAAAACACCGCGAAGTCTAGTTTTATATGGCTTTGCTGTACCATGTCTGCAAGAGCATTATCCGTGCCACTACTTTTAACGCTCTATTTTAAAACATAGTTACGCAAAATATTTGATTGAAAAGCAGCCCAAACCGGGACCTCGTCTTGGTTTGTTTGCGTTTAGGGTGGCGGATAGGTACAAAAAAAGCCCAGGCGGGGGCCTGGGCTGGGGTGGGAGGAGGCAGAGGGTTATTTACTGTTGGGGTACTGTAGCTTCCAAAGCGCGGCCCGGATCGCCAGTTCAGCCTGCTCCTGCGTGTAGCCATAATCTCTTACCAGTTGATCTCGTTTTAACGCTACACCGTCCAGGTTTTCCTGGGTTCGCCGAGGATCGTGCAGCAACTTTGCTGCCTGGTTGATGATATTCCGGGCTTCATGGTCCATTTTCATTTTGAGTTCCACCAGGTTTACTTCCGGAGACTGGTCTTTCTTAACCGGAGGTACCGGCAAGATCCTTTTCCTTTTCCCTGTCTGAATATCATCACAAAGCGCCTGGATCATGTCCCGCATATTTGCTTTTTGTTCCTGTTTATATTCTATTGAAATTTTTGGATCCTTGTTCCTTAACGTGGCTACTAGAGACATTGCTGTGCCGCAGATGGCGTCGACATCAGCAATCGGGACTCTATATTCGTTCAGCAGCTGTTTTTCAAAGTCGATCATGTCGTGGTTGACACCTTCCTTGCCGTGACCTCTGAAAATGCTACTGACATATTTATTCAGCAACACTTTAAGGGGGATCCGCCCCAAGCGGCCTTCGGCTTTGAGCTGGTCAGCCAACAGGATGATATCAGCTTCTCCATTTTGCCCGAAATGAAGCCACTTTTTTTCGTCATCGCATGAATACAAAATCAAAGAAAGATTTTTCAATGACCTGATCAGCTCAGCTTCGGTCAGAACCGAGATTGGCTTTGTAGTAGCATTACCTTCCTGGTCTTTGTATTCGTAACTCAGAAGAGGCTTCTGACGTCGAATTCCGTTTAGAATTGACCGAAAGCTGACGGCCCCAGCCCGGGGTAGAACGAAACAATCTCGGTGGACGTATTCAAATTCTCCGATTACGGATTTATGTGATTTTTTTGTCCAGACCGGAA
The DNA here is from genome assembly GCA_001825675.1 of Planctomycetes bacterium GWF2_42_9. Taxonomy (GTDB): domain Bacteria; phylum Planctomycetota; class Phycisphaerae; order Sedimentisphaerales; family UBA12454; genus UBA12454. The sequence continues at coordinate 5,852 of MHYA01000179.1, forward strand.
TATAGCCGTGTGAAAAAACTGGTTCCGGATTCGATTTCAAGAGAGACTTTTTGAAAGCTTTCGCGAGAAGATGGTCTTGGTGAGTCGCATCTTTATTTCGGTAATTCTGCATCAGCGGCCTCCTTTTTCAGCTTGTTGTACTGCTGCTGAAGATAAGGTTTTGTCACGTCGAAGCCGTGATATCGATACAAATACGAAGCAACTTCGGACCAGGAGAATCCTTTCTCTTCTTTCAAAACACAGATTAAGCCGAAATATTGCACCCGGATTTTTGTCGCCTTTTCCGCACCACGCAGACGTTTTTCCTTTTTGAAGCCATCGGCCCGCTGGCTTGCAATTTCGTTCGCCTCGGCAATAGACACCGCCCTTTTCATAGACAACGATTCTTCGTTTCTTCTGGCAATTTTGATCGAGCACAGCAGCGACCCGTACGACAGCTCAGGGGTTACCGGGCCGCCGGTGCTCTTGCTACGAAGGATCTTCGATTGCTCTTCATGGATCTTGAGCCGGGTTACCTCGCTCTGTTGCTCATACCAGCGCAGCGCCGCAGACCGCTCTGATGCTGATGGCAATTCAGAGATTTCAGCAATCATTTTTATGTTCGCCTGGTTTTCGGTTCCAACTTCTTTTCTTTTTTTTGGCCGCATGGTGGGCTCCTGTTTTTTTCTCTTCGGGCTTTGTCTCTTAAATATATATAGGGGTATCCCGTAAGAAAAAAATCCTAACTATTTTTTCTGGTCGTTTTTGAAAGCGATATTTGGTTGAGATTTTCTTTTTCGGTAGCGAAGATCTCCGCCAGCTTTTCACATAAGCCAGCAGGATTTTTTTCGGCCCCGGCGAAAAATGCTCTCACAGTCTTTGTGATTTCGGTGTCGGTTTTGCTGCGGATAGCTCGCCTAGCCGCGCTGGTTTTTGAGCGCAAAACTTTGCGCTCTTCGAGCAGCCGCGCTGCTCTTGCCTCCAGCCTTTTACCGGATTTTATGGACATAAAATCACCTCCGTGATCGTATACTATATTGTATAATCAGCCTGTAAAATAAATGCAACATTTATTTTACGCCTTGACGGCTGATTATACGCGTCTTTAGCCGCTTTAGTGTTATCTGCGCCAGCGGATACACTAAAGCGGCAAGCCCCGCCTTGTCGCCGGACGCGGAAATATTATTTTTCCCCCGAAAAATAATGTTGACGTGGCCGTCTGCCGATGCTAACTTCAAAGCATAAATAGTCCGTATGAAGCCGATGCTTCACTCGCCAATGCGCGAACCACGGAAACATCAGATCCAATGTGATCAAACTGGCAACCCAGCCAGTAGTTCTCTGACAAGCAACACAGAATTGGAAAACATGGGGAGTAGCAGAGAGATTTTGAATTACGGCCGGAACAACACCAGCGTGGTGCCGGACCAAAAAATCTGGAAGCTATGGTAGTAAAAGTGAAGTACGGTAGTGGCGGTCGCCAAGACTGGCATATAAAACTGGATAGATCATTCTGCAGATCGATAAAAAAGCGGGAGCGAGCACAGATCACTCGCAGTTGTGAAAACAACGAATCTGATTTTTGAACTCAAGCAAGAGCCGGCGGGTCGGCAAAACAATCCCCGAAGAGAATAAAGATTTACAGATCGATCCTGCATCGATCTGATGATCGCGGTCCCGAGCGATCATTGCAGTCCTGATGTTAGATTTGGTTCGCGCCAGCGAACTCCGCAGTACCTCGAAACGATTTTGAATTTCTGCAGTTCCGAAAAATATTTATACAGGACCGAAGTACATCCTCTTTAGCTCGCAACAGCGAGCTCCGCAGTTCCCAATCACGCCGTAGATTTTCCAGGCTGTTCGCGTTGTTCATAAAAAAAACATCAGTTGTATATATAAATAGCCAACATCAACCTGGAGGGGGAGACAAGGCGGAAAAAATGCGTGGATCAATAGATTGGCAAGTTCGGGAAGTTTTTTCGACGGTAAACGATATAGGTGTTTCAAAGCACGAGGCCAAATCCCAGGCCCGCGAAGCCGGGGCAAAAACATGGTCAGACATGGGCAAAGCTTTGGGATGTCATAGCTACAGCACATATGATGATTATCGGGCTGTAGCGAAAGAGGCGTTTGGCTACATTCAGCAATCATATGGCGTTAAAGATATTATGCGTATCGAGAGCCATCAGGTTGAATCATTTCTCAAGGATCGTATTGAAAATGGTGGTCGAGATGGAGTAGGTCTGGAACGATCATCATTTGATAAATATAGCTCAGCTCTCAGTAAACTGGAAGTTGCGTTAAACCGATACTCCCAGGAAAAAGAACTAGGCCGAGAATACAAATTCGATCTCAAAGGGATCAGGCAGTATGCAGCAAAAGAACTCGGCAAGCGTAATGACATCAGCAGGGCATACAAAAACCCGAAGGCCCTGGTTGAGGCCGTAACCGGCAAATACAATCTAACTGCACATATTCAGTACGAGGGCGGAACTCGGATCGATGAAATAGCACGTCTTCGAGAAAACCAACTTCGTGGTCTCCGTCCGGATCCACACTCTGGTCAGATAAAAGGATGGATTGAAGTCTCTGGAAAAGGTGGGAAGGTTCGAGAGGTCGGAGTTACTACGGAAACATACTCTCGGTTAGAAAAAGCTATCGCTGCCGGTAACGGAATATTCAGAACCAACGAGGGCAATTACCGGAATAACTTAAAAACCGCAGCTGAAAGAACAGGCCAGAAATACGAGGGGTCGCACGGCCTGCGCTGGAACTGGGCACAAGAACGGCACGGAGAACTTCAAAACCTCAAAATGAGTTATGAGGCATCTCTGTCTGTCGTATCTAAAGAAATGGGCCACGAGCGCAGCGATATCACCTGCCATTACCTGCACTGAAACCAAAAAAAACATCTGGCCTAGAACCGTTCCGGGCTTCACGCCCGGAACCTAAAACCTGCTCTTGAAAATAGAACCTGCGCAACCGCATTATACTAACCGCATTATACTAACCGCATTATACTAACAGTATAATACTAACAGTATAATATCGTAGCACCAGCCCCGCCCCGGACGGGGCTTTTCTTTGCTCACATTCCGCTCAAATTGCTCCTAGCAAAATTAGCATAACCTGTAACCACTTGTTTTATCAGCGTTTAGTATTTACAGATAATATAAATTATTTATTATCATTTTTTATCTAACATATTTTCCACAATCGTCGATATAATACAGTAAGCGCAGAAGGCAAAGAGGAGGCACATCATGGAACTCATGATCGCAATATCGATAGCAGCAGTAGCAATTCTGGCCGAAGGACTGGACAAGATATTTTAAAAATAAATAACATTTATTGTTATTACTAAATGTGATAAAAGGAGAAAACATGAAAATCATCACGGTACTGCAGCAAAAGGGCGGTGTAGGCAAAACGACTACAACAGTGCATCTGGCCGCAGCTCTCGCTTGTCAGCACCCCCACCTCCGCGTCGCGGTGGCGGACGCGGACCCGCAGGGCAGCGCCACGATCTGGATCAAAAGAGGCAACGGTGGAACTGGCGTGGCAGTGCACACTGTGGCCGCTGACGGTGACGGTAGGAACCTGCGGGCAGAGCTTGAAGCAATCGACGCCGACGTGATCATCATCGATCTTCCGCCGGCTCTCGAAGCTATCTCCCTTCGCGCGGCAATAAGGGCAGACCTATTGCTTGTGCCCACCGGACCGTCTGTTGTGGATTTATCAGCGACCAAAGGGGCGGTGTCGATATGTAAAGAAGCCCTGGAATACAACCCCACAAAAAAATATTTGCTGGTACCCAACCGAGTGCAGCACAACACGGCTGCTGGTCGCGAGCTGCGCGGCGCGCTGGCGGCCTGGGGACCGGTCAGCGAAGCGACGTTGACCCTCAGAGTTGCATTTGCGGAGTCAGCAGCTGTCGGGTTGGGCGTGTCTCAATACGCCCCCGAGAGCCCAGCGGCACAGGAGATCGGACTGCTGGCGGAGGAAGTCTCCCGCATTCTTGAAATTTAGTAATAATAAGTAATGTTATAAAATAACAGTAAATAGGAGGAAATTATGGCAAAGCCAAGCCTGTCGGAATTGATGAGAGAAGAAGGGATGCTGGATACAGCAAACAAGAAGCCTGAGGCCGCCCCTGCGGCGGCTGAGACAAAAGCCCCGGTTGCAGGGAGGGGGAGACCGAAGACGAAGCCCGAAAGCAAACTCGTGAGCTTCCACTTGCCGCTGGAGTTGATCGCCAGGGTTGATACAGAGGCAATAGTGAAAGCAGGCGGGAATAAGTCGTTGCTTCTGGTTCGGATCCTGGAGGAGTATTTCGCGAAGAAGGGGTGATGTGGATACAATCAATCAATAGATCATTTCTATGGTACCTTCATGGTACCTCAGCAGTATCAATGTCCAAAAATGTCTAGCCTTGTCTGTAACCTTAAATGAAGGGTAAATCTGAAACGAGGTACCACCAGAGGTACCACGGAAAATAAAAAAGGACTTAGGGGTTTCCCTAAGTCCTTGATTTTTTTGGAGGCGGCGAGCGGATTTGAACCGCTGAATAAAGGTTTTGCAGACCTCTGCCTTACCACTTGGCTACGCCGCCGCTTATCACAGCGAACCGTACTTATATAAAATAACTCATCAGCATGTCAAGTCCTATTTGAATTTAATGGCAATACCGGTGGCGCGGTATTCGGTTGACGGAATTACACCATAAACGGTGGTGCGGCCATCCACTTCCAGCAGCATTACCGCGTCAGCTCCCATTTTTTCGGCTTCATGCCGCACCGCAGCGACACCCCACGCCCTGATATCCGGCGTCAGCGAATAGTCGGAGCCGTAGGTTTCACGTGTGACCTGGATCCTGCCAAGCTTGACGTACGGGCGGATCAGTTCATCCTGGGAAAGCAGCGGCGGCAGATCGCTCCCGGCGTGCGGATTGAAAATGGCGCACCCCGAGATGCAGGCCGTAAACAGAATCGCCAATACCGCGCTTGTCAGAATCCTGCTGTGGAAGATCATAGTGGACAGTCCTTTACATCCGGCAATTTACCTCTGGACAGAGATATATCCGCATGCTAATATCTGCCGCTTTTTATGGCAACAAAAAACGTAATTCACACAACTCCCCTGCCTCTATAAATAAATATACTTTAACTAAGTCAAAAAGGAGCGGTAGCGATGTCAGGTCATAATAAATGGAGCACAATCAAGCACAAAAAAGGCGCTGCCGATGCCAAACGCGGCAAGGTCTTCACCAAGATCATAAAGGAGATTTCGGTCGCCGCAAAACTGGGCGGCGGTGATCCGGCCGCCAACCCCCGCTTGAGGACCGCCATCGATAAGGCCAAGGCCGAGAACATGCCCAAGGACAACATCGAACGCGCCATCAAAAAGGGCGCCGGCGG
>MHYA01000180.1 GCA_001825675.1 Planctomycetes bacterium GWF2_42_9
GACTACAACGTTGATAGGCTGGATGTGTAAGTCCCGAGAGGGATTCAGCTAACCAGTACTAACGCTCGAACGCTTGACCATATCTATCATTAATTGATAAGTTTATTTGAAATTTTTAATTAAATTTCAAATGATGTTTAGGTCATTTTCATACGCACTTAAGCATCTACGCTATATAATATTTTGAAGCGGCTTTGCCGCTTTAAGCAAACTTCCTGGTGACTTTACTTGCGGGGAAACGCCTGATCCCATTCCGAACTCAGAAGCTAAGCCCGTAAGGCCAATGGTAGTCCTTCGGGGCGAGAGTAGGTTATTGCCAGGATTATTAAGGCCAAAGGGTTTAATCCCCTTTGGCCTTTCCTTTGCGCTCGGAGCGCAGAAACGCACCGGATACCCCCGATTTTCATTCTGAACGAAGTTCCCTAACACGGTACGCAGAGTTGGAGCGAAGCGGAAACTCCCGAGTTTTCAGGAATTTTGTTGCTTATAATCCACCTGCGGGGGACTTGAGAACAAAATCCAGAGGGAGAAGAATCTAGTTTTCCATCTAAATACTCCCCAAAAAAATATTTCCGATTTTGTTAAGTAAAAAAATTATGGCTTGCCAGGAAATAACTTTATTCCGATTCAGGAATGAATCAATATCGATGATTTCCCAAATCGTTATTTCACCTATCTAAATTCAAGTTATAAACAGGATAGTACATTGCTCATCGTATGCTATTATTACTTTCGCTTAAAACGAAAGGTCTGTTATGTTGAGTTTTGTTCATTTCGAAATACCAGCCGACGATATCGAACGAGCGAGTAAATTTTACAATATGCTTTTCGGATGGAGAGCGGAAAAAGTATCAGGCCCGTGCGAATATTGGATGATGAACACAAAAAAAACGCCTGAAGAATGCGGAATTAATGGAGGAATTTCCAGAAGAAAAAATTCTGCTGAACATATTGTTAACTACGTTGAAGTTGACTCTATGGATAATTACATCAAAAAAGTTGAGCAGCTTGGCGGAAAAGTGATCGAGCCTAAAACACCAATTTCTAAAATGGGGTGGTACGCAGTCTGTTTGGATACCGAAAATAATACCTTTGGCATTTGGCAGACAGACGCAAACGCAAAATAATCGCTGCTTATCACTAAACCAAAAATTAATTGTCATTGCCCTGACTTTCCATTAATATTCACACATTGGTTACGGTTAGTTAAAATTCTTTAGGACTTCTATGAAAACTACTAAAACCACAATAAATCTGATATTGTTTGTTGTTATTTTTTTCAATAGTATGGTTTTCTGTTCACAATATAATCCAATCGCCGACGATAAAGCCGTCATTGTAGCCGATGATATTCGCGTTACTGTTTTGACCCCCGGCCTTATCAGGCTTGAATGGTCTGAGAATAAAAAATTTGAAGACAGAGCCAGCCTTACATTCGTCAATCGCAGCACAAATGTACCCCAATATAAGGTTTCGAAAAATGACGGTACGCTCGAAGTCAAGACCGAAAAATTGCTGCTAAAATATAAACTCGGCACTGGAAAATTCACAAAAGACAATTTAAGTATCGATATAAACACAGGCGGTTTGAATACCAAATGGCATTTTGATGATATCGATAATAAAAATCTTTTGGGTACTGCCAGAACATTAGATGCTCATAATGGTCATCTAAATTATGAAAAGAATGAAAAGCTCGCACTTGGCCAGGGAATAATTTCACCCAGCGGTTGGTGCGCAATCGACGACAGCAATAAACCATTGTTTGATAATTCTGATTGGCCTTGGGTTACAGCAAGACCTGACGGCCAAAGACAGGATATTTATTTCTTCAGTTATGGCTATGATTATAAAGCCGCGATGAAGGATTTTATTACTGTCGCGGGCAATATCGCTTTACCGCCGAAATTTGCTTTTGGTATCTGGTGGTCAAAATATTGGAATTATGACGATCAGCAGTTTAGGGATATAGTCGAGCAATTCCAAAGATACGACCTTGGTCTTGATGTTTTGGTCATTGATATGGATTGGCACATTTCATCATCGCCCGGCTGGTACGAACCCAACGGTCAAATGAAAAAGGATCAGGCCGGCGAGCGTTTCGGCTGGACTGGTTTCACGTGGAATAAAAATTATTTCCCCGACCCTGAAAAATTCCTAGCCTGGACAAACAAAAATTCTATAAAGACCTGTATGAATTTGCATCCTGCAAGCGGCATCCAGCCCCACGAAGAAAAATATGATGAATTTGCGAAAATAATGGGCATAGACCCAAACACAAAAAAATATGTACCGTTCGATATCGTTAATAAGGATTTCGCGAAAGCATATATGGAAGTTCTTTTGCATCCTATGGAAAAAATGGGAGTTGATTTCTGGTGGCTCGATTGGCAGCAGTGGAGCACTACAAAGATAAAAGGCGTAAATCCCACTTTCTATTTGAATTACGTTCATTTCAGCGATATGGAAAGGCAAAACAACAATCGCCCGCTCATTTTCCATCGTTGGGGCGGCCTCGGCAATCACAGATACCAGATTGGTTTCTCCGGCGATACAATTATTTCGTGGGAATCGCTTGCATATCAACCATATTTTACCGCAAACGCGGCCAATGTAGGTTTTGGTTTTTGGAGTCACGATATTGGCGGCCATTATTGCAGAAAAGGTTTAGGCGAACCCGAAAATCCAGAACTTTATACCCGATGGATTCAATACGGCGTATTTAGTCCAATTTTCAGAACGCACGCGACTGCCAGCCAAGAAATAGAACGCAGACCATGGGCGTATCCGATGGATTATTTTCAGGCGATGCGAAAATTCTATGATTTAAGATATTCGCTTATGCCCTATATTTATACTTCCGCTCGCCAGGCTTACGATGCAGGCATCTCCATTTGCAGGCCTATGTATTACGATTGGCCCAAAGACAGTAACGCTTACACATACACAAATCAATATATGTTTGGCGATAGTTTCCTCGTTAATCCTGTCGTTGCGCCGATGCAAAAAGATAAACCTTATATATCGCAGAAAACTTGGCTGCCGAAAGGCAAATGGATAGAATACGAGACAGGCAAAGAATTTGAAGGCAACATTACAATAGAAAGACCGTTTGCCCTTGATGAAATTCCTGTCTATGTAAAGGCAGGCTCAATTATACCAACAATGCCCAAAATTAATCGCATCGATGAAAAACCATTAGATACGATGATTTTAGATATTTACCCCGGCGACAACGGAAGCATCAGTGTCTACGAAGATGCCGGCAACGACCAGAAATATAAAAATGAATTTGCGTTTACAGATATTAACTTCGTAAAGAAAGATTCATCGATTGAAATAAATATTATGCCGATCAAAGGCAAATTTGATGGTATGCTTTCATCCAGAAATTACCAAATAAGACTCATAAACACTTTCCCGCCTCAATCTGTTTCCGTCAACGACCGCGAAATAAATTTTGATTACGATGGCCGGGAGGTTGCGACAATAATCAATATTGGCAAACAAAGCACTAGCGAAAAAATTAATATCATAGTAAAGCAAAGCAATGAAGATACCGCAAAACTTTCAGGCTTAAAAGGTAAAATGAAACACCTTCACAGATTCGTTGATTTTGTCGGCAGATCACCGCAGCCCAGATATGAATTTGAATCGATAATAAGTACATCACTTACCGGCACAAAAATGACTTACAACCCGGCCGATGCCGTTGATTTAGTGAATAATTTTGAAACTGAATACGATAACGCTCTCGAACAGATAAAAAGTAAAACAGCAAAATATCCAGACTGGCTGCCGTATTTGGAATGGCTTCAGCTTAGGTAGGGTGGGCTTTAGCCCACGCTGTTTTATCTTGATAAAATAATTAAAAATCATAGAATTTAGGCTTTGCAAATTATATTTAATGGAAGCAATATCATGGAAGAAAAGCATATCAGAAAAATAGCTGATGAATTGAAGATTACTCTTAAACAGGTAGCTGCCGTAGCCCTTTTATTGAGTGAAAACGCTACCGTCCCCTTTATCGCACGATACCGTAAAGAAGCAACCGGAAGCCTTGACGAAGTCGCCATTACAAGTATTCGCGACAGGCTCGAACAATTAAATGAATTGGATAAAAGACGCGATGCGATTCTGGAGTCGTTAGAAAAGCAAGGCCATCTCACCCCAGAACTGAAAGCCAAAGTACTCGCCGCAGAGACTATGGCGGTTCTTGAAGATATTTACCTTCCGTTCAGACCAAAAAGACGAACCCGCGGCACAATGGCCAAAGAAAAAGGCCTTGAACCTCTGGCAAAAATGGTTTTTGAGCAGACCAATTTCGACTTAAACAAAGAAGCGGAGAAATTTATAGACAAAGAAAAGGGCGTCGAGTCTGTCGAAGATGCGCTTGCCGGCGCACGCGATATTATCGCTGAATGGATTAGCGAAGATCAGCAGGCAAGAGCCGACATAAGATCGCTGTATCAAAAGACAAGCCAATACGTTTGCAAAGTCATCCCCGGCAAAGAAGAAGAGGCGATAAAATATAAAGATTATTACGATTGGTCCGAGCCTCTCGCAACCGCACCCTCACATCGTGTGCTCGCGATGCGCCGCGGAGCAAAAGAAGAACTTATGGTGCTTCGTGTAATCGTAAATGAAGAAGATGCTGTATCAATTCTTAATGCGTTGTTTGTAAAAAATGCAAATCCTGCCGCCGACCAGGTAAAACTTGCGGTTAGAGATAGTTTCAAACGTCTGATTATGCTCTCTATGGAAACAGAAATGCGACTTGAAAGCAAAAAGGCCGCCGATGAAGAAGCGATCAAAGTTTTTGCCGAAAACATCAGACAACTGCTTTTAAGCTCGCCGTTAGGTGAAAAGAGCATACTCGCGATCGACCCCGGTTTCCGCACAGGCTGCAAAGTCGTCTGCCTGGATAAGCAGGGCAAATTACTCTACAACGATGTAATCCATCCTATGGGTGCAGAAGCGATAAGAAATGAAGGAATTAAAATCGCCGCATGGTGTCAGAAATACAAAATCGAAGCGATCGCGATTGGCAACGGAACAGCAAGCAGAGAAACCGAAGCATTCGTCCGTACTATCGGCTTGCCGAAAGAAATTCATATCGTAATGGTTAATGAAAGCGGCGCAAGCATTTATTCCGCATCGGAAGTCGCACGAGAGGAATTCCCCGATTACGACATTACCGTAAGAGGCGCGGTATCGATTGGCAGACGATTGATGGACCCATTGGCTGAATTAGTCAAAATCGATCCCAAGTCTATCGGTGTCGGCCAGTACCAGCACGATGTCGACCAAACGCTTTTGAAACGCTGCCTCGATGATACCGTCGGCAGTTGCGTAAACGCCGTTGGCGTTGAGGTCAATACCGCAAGCAAACAGCTTCTAACGTATGTTTCAGGCGTAGGCCCGAAACTGGCTGATAATATTGTTTCGCATAGAAATGAAAACGGCCCCTTTGAATCACGCGATAAATTGAAAAAAGTTTCAGGTCTTGGCGGAAAAACTTTCGAACAATGCGCCGGCTTTTTGCGAATTCGAAATGCGAAAAATCCGCTCGACAGCAGCGCCGTGCATCCCGAAAGCTATGAAATCGTAGAAAAAATGGCAAAGGATTTGAATTGTTCCGTTGCCGATTTGATTAATGATTCTTCTTTACGTGATAAGATAAAATTAGAAAAATACGTTACTGAAACAATCGGTATGCCCACACTCATAGATATTAAAGCCGAATTAAGTAAGCCCGGCCGTGATCCTCGAAAGCAATTCGAGTTGTTCAGCTTTGCTGATGGGATCAAAGAGATCAGCGATTTGGAAGTCGGTATGGAATTGCCCGGCATCGTTACCAACATCACCGCCTTTGGTGCTTTCGTAGATATTGGTGTGCATCAGGATGGCCTCGTGCATATCAGCGAGCTTTCTGATAATTTCGTCAAAGACCCGAATGAAGTTGTTAAAGTTCAGCAAAAAGTAAAAGTCCGCGTCTTGGAAATCGATGCTCCTAGAAAGCGAATTTCCTTGAGTATGAAGAAAAATTCTGGCGAAGGCAAAAAAGCACCCGTCAATGAAAGGCAGCATCAGCCTGCCAGACCTGTCAGCAAAAAACCGAATACGCCCATTGAGCCCCCAAAATCGTCTCAAAACGGCAAAAATTTAGGCTCACTTGCTTCGAAATTAACTTTTGGTTCGTGAAATTAAAATATCTGGCCAAACATCTTTCGATATTGCAAGGGCGTGATATGCTTGTTTGAGCTGAAATACCTGCTGATATGCGCATCGCTTGAAAATCCCATCGCAAGAGCAATTTGCGTTATTGAAAGTGTGCTTTCGATCAGCATTTTCGCGATTTTATCTGTTCTGATGCGTGTTATTTCATCGAGTATCGATCGTTTCAGTTCTGTTCTGAATTTCTGCTCAAGCATTCTGCGCGAACTACCAACATTTTCCAGCACATCCTGCACTTGTATCATCTGATCCGCGTTTTTAGATATAAAATTCACCGCTTTGATTATGTCCGCATCTTCGATCGCCAGAAAATCAGTTGATTGCCTTGTAATAACGTGCGTCGGCTTTACAACCGCCTCCTTATGCGAAGTTTTTTTGCCCGTCATTAATTTGTGCAGAATTTCAGCCGCTTCAAAACCCGCAACCTCGTGATTTCTCGCGATGCTCGATAGCTGCGGAGCCGAAAATTTGCATATCATTTCATCATTACCCACGCCCAAAATCGCAACATCCTGCGGAACTCGAAGCGCCGCCAGTTTGCACACTTCCAATAATTGCTGACTTCTGTCATCATTGCACGCCATAATGCCGACAGGTTTTGGCAGCGATTTAAGCCATTTGATCATAAAAGTCTGTTCTGCATCCCACGTATATCTTGCTTTTTCGCTTGGCAGTTTATAAATATGTGTTTCAATCCCGCTCTTTGCCGCGCGTTTCGCAAAACCTTCACCTCGCTCCTGCGACCATTGCATTTCTGTGAATCCGCAAAACGCCAGATTTTTATAACCTCTGTCGATGAGATATTCAGCTCCCATCGCACCAACCGCGTTGCAGTCTACAAATATTTTAGCCGTCCCCGGATATTTCTTCGTTGTATAAGGTGCAATTACCGTATGAATTCCCATCTTGATGATTTTTTCAGCCTGTTCGTTCTCACGCATAATTATGCCGTCGATCTGCCATTTTTTCAGCAGCATAGGCAGTTTGGATTTATCCGATTTGCGGTAAAACAAATCTTCGCACCAGTAAAACGCCCAAGGCCCGTATTTGTCCGCATAATCCGCTATACCTCTAAGCAGGCCTCTGCCGTACTCGCGTGAGCGTTCGATCATTAATGCTACTTTTAAAATCTTAGCCATACAATATATAAATATACGCAACGCATCATTTATGCAAGTGCCGAGTTTATGATTATTTCGTTCCATAAATGTGTGTAATAAATTTACACATCGTAATTTATTGGTTTATGCTGGAAATACATTAAGAATAGTTATATATAATTAACCTAACGCTAAAAATTGATTAAAGAGTGGTTTATATAAACAAGGATTGTTATGAATATCACCGGCATTCGTAATTATTTCGCACCAGCTCCGCATCTTCCTCGCCTTCCTGAAGAGCAGATAAAAATCCGTTATCCTAAATTCCGCTGGAGCATTCTCGAATCCACCTTCATCGGCTACGCAATGTTCTACCTCGTGCGAAACAATTTCAACGTTGTTGCTCCCGATATGCAGGCCGCACTCCATTACGATCGCTTTATGATTGGCAATATCGTTGGAATAACAGCGATAACCTATGGCATCGGAAAATTTTTAATGGGCGCCGTTTCCGATAGAAGCGATAGCCGGAAATTTATGGCCTTTGGATTGCTGCTTACTGCCATTTGCAATATTATATTCGGCTCTGTTAGCAATTATACTCTGCATTTATCTCTTTGGGGACTAAATGGTTTCGTACAGGGAATGGGTTGGCCTCCTTGCGGCAGATCGATCGGCCATTGGTTCAGCGTACGTGAAAGAGGAACGGTCTTCAGCACGTGGAATACTTCCCATAACTTCGGCGGCGCTATAACAGGCCCAATCGCCGCTTTTGCCGTGCATTACTTCGGCTGGCGCAACGCCTTTTATTTTCCCGCCGTTTTAGCCATTATTGGCGCAATATATTTATTCTGGCGTCTGCGCGATACCCCGCAATCTGTCGGCCTTCCGCCGATTGAAGAATATAAAAATGATTTCACTGAAGAAGAAAAGATCCACGGCACGCACGAACGCGAATTTACATACAAAGAATTATTCGTGAAATTCGTTTTGACAAATAAATTTATTTGGCTGCTGGCCTTCGCGAATCTTTTCGCCTACGTCGTGCGATACAGTATGCTTGATTGGGGCTGTATGTACCTCCGCGAAAGCAAAGGTTGTTCAGATTTAGGCGGCGGCTGGGCGATTTTCGCTCTCGAATTTGGCGGCATTCCCTCAACGATTCTCTTCGGCTGGCTTTCAGATAAAATCGGCGGCAGACGCGGCAAAATCGCTGTCTTGTGTATGCTTCCGATCGTTTTAGCCTTTATCGGCATCATTATTAATCCGGTAGGGCGTTTATGGCTCGATAGAACTTTGCTCTTTTCCATTGGATTTTTTATTTATCCTGTTATAAATTTAATTGTTATTATCGCGCTTGATTTGACGTCCAAAAAAGCGATTGGAACTGCCGCAGGTTTTATTGGTTTGTTTGGCTATATCGGCAGAAGCGCTCAAGGTTTTGTTTTCGGTGCGATGGCAGACCATTATTGCAAACTATATGGAACTCTTGAAGGCTGGAAAATCGTTTTATGGTCGATTGTCGCCTGCGCGTTTATCGCCATTATTTTACTTGCCTTTACCTGGAAACTTAAACCAAAAGCATAAAAGAGTAAGCGTACCTTGTCATTCTGAAAGGAGTCCTGCGTTGCAGGACGCAGAGAAGAATCTCGTTTTTTGCCAGAATATGTTATAATAAGGAAATTTAATGAATAAAAAATTACTTTGCGTTATTATCGTTTCAATGGTGTTAATATTGGGTTTAGCGAAAAATAAAAATAGGTGTTTGATTATTGCTCATCGCGGCGCATCATTTGATGCACCCGAAAATACCGTCGCCGCAATCAAACTTGCCTGGCAAATGAAAAGTCCCGCTTCAGAGTGCGATATCCACCTAAGCAAAGATAATAAAATTATGGTTATGCACGACGCCAACACTATACGAACCACAGGCGTTGCGATGATGATAAAGGATGCCGATTCCGCCGACCTTCGCAAACTCGATGCCGGTTCTTTCAAGGCCGAAAAATACAAAGGCGAAAAAGTTCCTTATCTTGAGGAATTCATTGAAACGTTAACACCAGCCAAAAAACTCTTCGTTGAAATAAAGTGCGGCCCCGAAGTTTTGCCGTATCTTGAAAAAGTTATTAATGATAGCGGCAAACGCAAGCAAATCGTTATAATTGGCTTTAATTGGGATGTGGTATCGCAGGCCAAAAAAGTTTTTGCTGATATTCCTGTTTATTGGCTTGTTTATTCCGGCCAGGACGATAATAAACAATGGATTCCCTATTCTGAGGATTTAATTGCCAAAGCAAAGGCCGATTCTCTCGACGGTCTTAACGTTCATTACGGCGCATTGACTGCTGACTTTGTACAAAAAGCGCATCAGGCAGGTCTGAAAATTTTCGTCTGGACAGTCGACGACCGGCAGGATGTCGAAAAAATGCGTTCCTTCGCCGTCGATGGCATCACAACCAACAAACCAAATCTATATATTCAGAACCATTAACAAAAAAAATCAGTTAGCCCACAGCTTTATGCTGGGGGTTCGTTATCCTCGATTTGCGACAGTCCTCGCAGGGGATTCGAGGGGTTCTCTTTCTGCCGCCCCAAAACACTTTCTGTCATTCTGACCAAAGTCCTGCTTGCAGGACAAAGGGAAGAATCTCGTTTAACCCCTGCGCAAAATGGTGATTTTATTTTTGCAGAATGGTGATTTTTCAATCTATTTTAGTGTATAATATTTCTTAAATAAGGAAGAAATCTAAATATGAATACAGTTCCAAAACTTGTTTTATTTGACCTTGACGGCACAATTTACGTCAGCGGCAATCTAATCACCGGCGTAAAAGACCTTTTGCAAAGATTGACCGATTTAAGCGTATCCTTTGGCTTTATGACCAATAACAGCTCTGTCAATCCTGACGATTATTTCACCAAGCTGTCAAAAATGGGTTTGCCCGTAACGCCTAAAAATATCGTTACAAGCTGCGAAGCGACTGTACGGATGCTTAATGAATTGAATATTGAACGCGATTTATTTATCGTCGGTACAGAGAGATTTAAGAATTATCTTGCGCAAAACAACTATTTTCATAATGAGACAAATCCAAATGCTGTCCTGATTGGTTTTGACCTCGAACTCACTTTTGAAAAACTTACTAAAGCCGTTCGTTTTTTGGAAAACGGCGTTCCGCTAGTCGCATCGCATCCTGATGTTTGCTGCCCGTCTTCCGCAGGCCCGATCCCGGATGCCGGTATGATACTTGCCGCCTTGAAAGCAGGTTCCAATGTTTCACCTCTCGCTATTGCCGGCAAGCCCTATAAGTGGATTCTGGACGTTGCTAAAGAAAAATTTAAAATTACAAATAATAATGAAATCTTCATCGCAGGCGATCGCCTCGCGACAGATATTATGATGGGCAACAAATTCGGCATCAAGTGTGCTTTGGTTCTAACAGGCGTTTCAAAATTGGCCGATGTTGACGCATCGGAACATAAGCCCGATTATGTTTTAAATTCCATTCCCGAACTTTTAGATACAAACTTATTTAAATCGCTATGACTAAAATTTACGATGTAGCTGTTATCGGCGCAGGCGTTATCGGGGCTTCGATTGCCCGAAGACTTTCGCGGTACAAACTTTCCGTCGCGTTGCTCGAAAAAGAAGTCGATGTCTCATTCGGCACTAGCAAAGCCAATTCAGGCATTATCCACGCAGGCTTTCACGACATTCCTGGCTCATTGAAAGCCGAATTATGCGTACGAGGCAACGCCGAATACGACAGACTCGCCGATGAGTTGGAATTTCCTTTTGAACGCCGCGGCGAATTGGTCGTCGCTTTCGACGAAGAGCAGTTGCAGGTCGTACACAACCTTTATAACAACGGCAGAAAAAACGGCGTCCGTT
>MHYA01000181.1 GCA_001825675.1 Planctomycetes bacterium GWF2_42_9
ACTATTATTATCATCAGGTTACAGAAAAACAATTTATAGAATCGATAGAGGCCGCATCAGCAAAAAAAGAAATTTTTCCAATTCAGTGTGCCCAGATTGATGATGGCTATCAAACCCACCATGGTGATTGGCTCGAGCAAAATAAAAATTGGCCGACACCTTTGGCTGATACAGTTAAAAAAATTAATGATATGGGTATGCAGGCGGGCATTTGGACAATGCCGTTTCTTGCCAGTAAAGCAAGCAAGGTTTTTCAAAAGCATCCTGACTGGTTTGTTTGCGATAGGCATAAACAGCCGTGGTATGTTCCCGGCTGGTCGCCAGAACCTGATAATGAATGGGCGTGTTTAGATGTTAGCCGATCCGATGTTCAGAAGCATCTATGTGATGTTTATGAAACGCTGTATGCCTGGGGTTTTAGATATTACAAATTTGATGGCGGCGGTTTTTCTGCACCTTCGGGAATAAGAAACGCACATGATGCTACGGGTGTAAGCTGCCTGCGCGATGGGCTGAAATTAATTCGCAGCGTAGTGAAAGAGTCATTGATACTTGGCTGCGGAATGCCTTTTCTTGCTTCAATTGGTGTTGTAGACAGTACTAGAATATCATCTGATACAGGTAAAACCTGGCAATCATGGGGATTGCCTACGGTTGAAGCGCAGCAAGTTGATAAATCGCAACCTTCGGATCCATCCGCACCATCATTGAAATCAGCGTTGAATGGTACACTGTCAAGATGGTGGCAATATGACAAATGGTTCAGAGCTGATCCAGATGTTGTGATGGCACGTGATGAAAATACTGAACTAACTATTGCCGAAGCAAGAATAAGCGCGCTTACTGCTATTATTACCGGCGTTGCATTCACTAGCGACCGATTGGATAGGATGGGAAAAGATCGATTGAGACTGCTTTCTCTTTCGGCCAAAATAAGGATTCGGGATTTAAGACCTTTAGACTGGGAAGATAAAGCCTGTTCGTATATTTTTGGCGGCTCGATTGACAATTACAAAGCAGTGGCAATTTTTAATTACTCTGAATATCCGCAGAAAGTGAAATTATCTGAATTAAATATGCCTCTTGGTTCGAAAGAATTATTACATCCATATGAAAAGATTAATGATGTTATTGAAATTATACCTCATGATGCAGCGTTAATTACAGAAAAAAAGTCATTCACTTTTTAAAGAAACTCGGCAAGATGCACTTGATCGGAAAGATACCCCTAAAAGTCCTATAAACATATTTGTACAATTATTTTAATATTATAAAAGCGAATCTCCCCGTTTTTTACACTTCTTTTTGCACAAACGTTAAGAGCAGTTAAATTCTGGTCGAAAAACATAGTATAACTACGGATGCGGTCTTTTGAAAAATATGCGGTTTTTTGCATTAGAATGTGAAAACCAAATTTGAAAAGTGGTAAAGGAGTTTAAGGTTTAGAGATGTTTAGTTCCATAAAAACAAAAATTATGGTTCTGCAGGCCGGATTAATTCTGTCTGTACTTATTTGTTTAGGGGTAATTTCTTACCTCATATCTCATTCCGCATTAAAAGAAAGTCAAAAACAAACTCTGGAATTTCTTGCCGATAGTGTATCAGAGCGGGTCAACGATTTGATCTTCGACAGGGGACTTTTTCTCGAACGTCTTGCGGATTCTGAAGCGATAACAAATTATATGAACACTTCGGACGACATCGTCTTAGAGCAATTTTTTATTAAATACCGCCAGGAATTTCCTCAACTTTCGTATGCAAACGGTGCAGGCAAAGAAGAAGTAAAAGTTCTCGACGGCAGCAGGGTAACAAATAATTATAAATTATCAAATTCACCTCTTTACCTCGCTTGCCGGCAAACACCAAATAAAGTTGTTGCCCTGTATCGTGATAATTGTCCCGATATGGGATTTACCTGTATGGAATTTGGCTATTTAAATGAAAGCATTTCCGATACCAATAAAAACACAGCATTTGTACTTGGCAGAGTCCCCATTTCAGACTTGATAAATGATCTTCAAGTTTTTAATAAAATAAAATCAACGTATGCGATATTGGTTGACGCCAAAAGAAATATTATTGCCTGCCCCGAAGAGGATTTAGAATTACAAAAATTGCAAATTAAGGGCAAAGAATCACAAAAAATAACTTCAGAGATAAACGAGTCAATGGTCGGCTACGGCCGTGCCGAGATTTTCGGCGAAGATGCTTTCCTGGCTTATGCTCCCGTCAAAGAGCAGGGCTGGTCTGTGATAATTGTATTACCTTACGAGAATTTTATCGCTAAATTGAAAGGATTGCAAACCACAGTTATCATTTTGGGATTAACCATTTTAATTTTTACTTTCTTCTTATCACTTTACGTCGCGACAGATATAACAAAACCTGTCGCCAAATTGCTTAAAACCACGTCCGCGATTGAATCTGGTGATTTCACACAAAGGGTAAGCGTCGAATCAAGAGATGAATTGGGTCAGCTTGCGGTTGCTTTTAATAAAATGACGGAAAACCTCCAAAACACCACAACCTCGATGGTAAACTTAAATCGTGAAATTGTAGAAAGGCAAAAAGCTGAAAAAAAACAGCAATGCTTGAACGAAAAACTCGAAAATAGCATCAAAAATCTGACAATCGCAAACAGAGAACTCGGCGATTTCGCACACGTTGCCGCACACGATTTAAAAGCTCCTTTGCGTGCGATAGGAAGTCTTGCCGGAATAATTTTAAATGATTATGGCAGTAAATTAGACGAGCAGGGAAAATATTATCTCAATACTTTGATAAAACGAACCGAACGATTGAATGAACTTGTCAGCGGTATTTTAAATTATTCCGAACTCGGACGTTCAACGGTCTTTATGCCTGTGAATATAAATGATGTGATCAGACGAACTATTATTAGTATGCAGATACCCGAAAATATTGACATAGTGCTGGAGTCAGATTTTCCCACTATCCTTTGCGGCAAAAACCATATCAACCAGGTATTTCATAATTTGATTCATAATGCCGTTAAATTTATGGATAAGCCAAAAGGATGCATAAGGTTAAAATGCGTTTCGCAAGGCGACAACTGGATTTTTAGTGTTTCAGATAACGGACGAGGCATCGAAGAAAAATATTACGACAAAATTTTCAAAATTTTCCAAACACTTGTAAGACGTGATGAAGAAGAGAACACCGGCATTGGTCTTTCAGTGGTTAAGAGAATTGTTGAAAAATATAACGGTAAAATCTGGGTCGAATCCCAGCCGAAAGTTGGAAGCACGTTCTTCTTTACGTTGAGAAAGGAAAAGCTGGAGGTTTATAATGAGAAACTTCAAACCAATTCTATTAGTTGATGATGACGATGTCGATGCGATTATTACGCAAAGAGCGGTTAACGATCTCAAAATCACCAACGAGCTTATTCGCAGGGTCGATGGCGAAGACGCGATTGAGTATTTAAAAGACGAAAATAATCCTCGGCCTTGTGTCATTCTTCTGGATTTAAATATGCCCAGAATGAACGGCTTTGAATTCCTCAAGATCGCAAAAGCCGATCCAGAGCTTAAAAGGATACCAGTTGTCGTTCTTACGACTTCAGACGTTGATGAGAATATTCTTGATAGTTTCGACTTGGGCGTTGCCGGCTATATAGTGAAACCGGTCGATTACAAGCAGTTCCTCGAAGTAATGAAGACTATCAATATGTATTGGTCGCTAAGCCAACTGCCTCCGATCGAAAAACAATATTGTGAGACGCAGCAAGTTCAGACGCAAAGCGTCTAACTACTCATTGCGTGCCCTTTATTAATGTGCCGTTAGAACCTCGATTTAATTGTCCTCGCTGTCGAAGACAAGACGGGTTGGGATGGAATGCAATCGCATTCTATCCTTATCGGCGTAATACTTTCTCCTGTTTTTGTACCCCAAACCAGATTTCTGCCAAAATTGCATATAAATACTATGGCATTTTTATTTCAATTAGTATAATCATTTGAATATGGCAAAAACGAACAATGAAAAATTAAGAATTCTTCAGGTCAAAGATTTGAATGAGCTTTCACAGAAAGTAACGGAGCTTTTTGTCAATGCGGTTAATGAATCTCTTAAAGACCAGGATGTTTTTTATCTGGCGATTTCAGGCGGCAAAACGCCTCACGAATTTTATCAAATGTTAGCAACAGATAGTCAAAGCCTGAATTTACCATGGGATAAAATTCAGCTTTTCTGGGTTGACGAACGATGTGTACCCCCAGATTCACCTGACAGCAATTATAAATTAGCCGCCGACACTTTTCTAAAAACGGTCTCTATTCCCAAACAAAATATACACCGAATTGCCGGCGAACAAGCTGATTATTCAATTGCTGTCAAGGAATACGATGAGACGCTAAGACAAGTATTCAAAATCGAGAAAAGGAGATTTCCAGCGTTTGATTTGATGATTCTTGGAATGGGAGCAGACGGCCATATTGGTTCCCTTTTGCCGAATTCTTATGCACTCTTCGATACCGATGATCTTGTTACAGAAGTGTACCTTCTCGATGGCGGCCATAATCGAATTACGTTGACGCATCCGGTAATATGCAATTCCAAGCAGTTAGTGATTCTTGTTTCAGGTTCCGAAAAAGCGGAGATTGTAAGAGAGGTCTTTGTGGAAGAGCCGGACGAAGTGCAATATCCCGTGCACACACTTTGGACGATTCTCGATAAAGTAACCTGGCTCATCGATGAAGCCGCCGCCGCTGGCATCACTGAAAAAATCACAAATACTTAATCGTTGGTGGATTCCAAAAATCCTAAATCTTAAATACTAAATTCTATTGCGGTATCACAAGTTTCATTCCCGCCTTGATAGCGTTGGGACCGCGTGAAAGTTGTTCTTGATTAGCCGTATAGATTTTGCGCCAGTTGGCGGTTGTGCCGTAATATATTTTTGAAATATCGCTTAAAGTCTCACCCGCCTTAACAATATGCATACGAACAGAAGGTTCAGTGTCGGAAGGGATTGGTGAGTTTTCATCGTCATTAAGATTTATCTGTGCTTTTGGCTGCTCAATAACAAATAAATCCTTTTGAGACAGCAGTTCCTCTATCCGCGGTTGTTCCACTACTCTATGATGAATAGAAAACCACACCGCAGCGGCAATACACAAAACTGTGCCTATCAACAAACCTGTCTTAACATCTTTTCGCATTTTTGCTTTAAGGTCTCGCAACAAAAGGCACAAATATAAGCGATGCAACCATCGCGGTTTTGCCCGCCGCGATGGTCGACGCATTATTGTTTATGCTTTTTTGGTATTTGCCTTTTGTTTGCCCATAATCAGAATCGGAGCAGCAATAGCTACAGATGAATAAGTACCAATAGCGATACCGATTGTAACAATGTAAGTAAAGCCCCTGAATCCTGGGCCGCCCCAGATGTACATAATCAATACCGCAAGTAAAGTTGTAAACGAAGTCAAGATCGTTCTTGAAAGTGTCTGGTTAATACTGTCATTAATTAACGCAGGAGTAAGTTTTGAAAGTTTACCCTTGTTTTCACGAATACGATCGTAAACAACGATTGTATCGTTAACGCTGTAACCAACCAATGTCAGGATAGCTGCGATCATCGACAAGTCGATTTTGAAATCGCCGATAAGTAACTTTTGACCGATTACAGTATTCGCAAGATAAGCTGATGTAACGATAAGACCAAGAGCGATGCAAACATCGTGTGTCAGCGAAATGATCGCACCGATACCATATCTCAAATCGCCGAATCGTACCCAAAGATACATAACCATCGCGATGAGCGAAAGCACAATAGCGATCATTGCTCTTGTTTTTGCTTCATCGCCGATAGACGGTGCGAACTGTGTGATTCTCGAAAGAGAAGTCTGAAGTTCGCCTGCCGCAGTTACCTTTTTGATTTCGTTATTTACAAAGCCTGCCCATTCATCTTCTGAAAGCTCTCTGTAGCCTGCGTCCGGAAGAACGCTGACATATACGAATTTGCTTAACGGAGTTGTAACGTCAGTGTTATAGCTCGTATCGCTAAGCTGATAATTAAACCACTGAATATCAGTCATATCGGGCTTGAACTGCAAATCTTTAATTCTCGAATTTATTTCAGCCAGTGTTGCCGGTTTTTCGAGCGAGAACTCTATCTT
Source organism: Planctomycetes bacterium GWF2_42_9 (assembly GCA_001825675.1). Classification (GTDB taxonomy): domain Bacteria; phylum Planctomycetota; class Phycisphaerae; order Sedimentisphaerales; family UBA12454; genus UBA12454. Next base: position 6,144 of record MHYA01000181.1, read on the forward strand.
GATGCCGTCCAGATAATCGCTCAATTCTGGCGTCTTATCAACCATCTCGCCTGTAATGCGTTCAGTGCCGATGATACTCGGAACGAGACTTTCTTTCAGAGCCAGCTTGCCTTTAAACGCATCAAGAACCGCCGAAGTAACTGTTTCACTTGTAACCGGTTCTGAAATCGTTGCCGCTTTACCAAATGCTGCATTCAGAATATTAGTAACAACGTATCTATTTGTTTGTGTTGTTACAACTGTGAATTTCGCAGGATTATCCGCTGCCGCAGCTACCTCAAGATTAGTCAACTGGCCGCGCATCTTTTTCTGTGTTGCAACAATCGCGTTCTTAACCGATTCAACCGTGTTCTGTGAATTATCCGTGAAGACAACTTCCGCTGATGCTTTGTTCGCTGCAGTTGTCGTAATTTCATATTGAACTTTTGATTCACGATTGCCGACGCTGTAAACTTTCGATGCCGCTATCGCTGGATTCTTTACCTTTTCACCTTCAAGACGGATTGTGTTTTCAACATCGCGTCTATCCATTGCGAATTCAGGTTTCAGATCAATTTGAACGCTCGTACCGCCGGTGAACTCGATATCGTATTTATTGTTCTTGCTGTCATCGCGGGTATAAAACGCGATGATGCTGCCGATAACGAGAATAGCGGAAATCGTAAACATAACAGGGCGAAGTCCCATCCAGTTGATACCGATTTTCTTTCTGAAGATTTGCATCATCATCAAACGGTTCTGAATGAAACCTTTGCTCAAGAGCCACTGGAAAATAATACGTGTTACAAACAGGCCCGTAAACAAACTGCAAATAATACCTAGAATAAGGGTGATAGCGAAACCTTTAATTTCTTCCGAGCCGACCATATAAAGAATGATAGCCGTGATCAAGGTTGTTACGTTCGAATCAAAAATCGTCCAGAACGCTCTGCGGTAACCGTTGTTGATAGCGTTACGCAGCGAAGCGCCGCCAAGGAACTCTTCGCGAATACGTTCGTAAATCAAAATGTTCGCGTCATCACTCATACCGACTGTAAGAATAAGACCTGCGATACCCGGCAGAGTAAACGTTGCTTTGCTTATGGCCATAATCGCAAGCACGAAGAAAATGTTCAGTATGATAGCGATGTCCGCTACAAAACCTGCAAGCAGATAATATACAAACAGGAATATGCAAACCACCGATAAAGCTATAATACCAGCTTTAATACCCTGATCGCGGTTATCAGCACCAATGCTTGGGCCGATTGTCTTTTCTGATACAGGCGGCTCGATAAGTCTTGCCGGCAGAGAACCAGCGTTGAGCTTATCAACCATATCCATTTGTTCGGTTTGTGAGAAGCTGCCCTGAATAATACCGTTGTTGCGAATTTCGCTGCGAATGTTCGGAGCAGAAAGTGCCATATTATCCAGAATAATGCAAAGTGGTCTTTGCAGATTGTTGTGTGTTATGTTGTAGAAAATTGAACCGCCGACTTCGTCGAATGAGAAATCGATAGCTCGTTTGCCCATATCATCTATTGTCGGCCTTGATCTTGTAAGTTTCCAAGGCTTTTTGCCCATATTCTTGAGCATGCATTCGTTTTTCTGATTGCTTGCAAGAACGTAATATTTTTCACCGAAAACTCCAATTACAAGACCGCCGCTTCGCCAAGTATCATCTTTTGGATTTTCAAGTTCAATCCAGACATATTTATTATCTGATGCAAGTTTTGGCCCTTTGGTTTTTAACGCTTCAACGTAAGCGTTTAATTCGTCTTTATTTGTTCTGCCGTCTTCGTATTTTGGCAGAATGCGGAATTCCAAAACGCCCGCACCTTTCAACATACGCTTCACATCGTCCGGCCCGTCAATTCTTCCGCGAACTGAACGGTAGTTTGTGAAAGCCGCTGTGAGTGCGTCAATTTTTTCAGCCCTTGATGGGAATCTGTCTTTAAACTGCTTGAGCATTTCTGCGCGTTTTGAAGATTTTTCCGGCATATCAAGCACAGCCGTGAGCGTTTCAATATTCAAATTGAAATTGCTCAAATTCATCTCTGCCTGATGATATTTTGCGTTTAAGCCGGTTTCGGGAGTTGTCAATTGATTAACAACGACTGCCCACTGATTGTGAAGTTCCAAAAACTGCGCAATTTCTTTACGTGCGTTTTGGGCCTTATCGCCTGAAAGATTGGCGACCAGACCATCAATGCTCGTCTTCTGTGAGTTGGCATCCTGTGAAGCAAGCGATGCCAGCGATTCTGTTTCCACACCAGCTTTTTCGAGGGAATCGTAAATATTCTTAAGCTGGGCGGCCAACGTATTGCGTTTATCCTGCGCTGCTTTTTTGGCATCGTAAGATTGCGCAAGTTCAGAAAGGATAGTCTTGCGGTCGTTGCTGTCGCCTGCGTACTGCGCGAAAATAGCATCACGCTGTGCAGTATCCTTTGTCAGAGCGCGTTTGATTATCGCAAGGTTGATGTTGCCGTGCATAATATCGTCAAGGGCGGAATCATAAGCCTGACGGCGTTTGTGCGTATCAGCACTAGCCAGGGGGACCTGAATTTCAATTCTGGTATCACCCTGGGGACGCATAATGATGTTTTGAATGTTGCCCGGGTCAATTCTTTTCATCAGGATAGGAATTAATTTTTGCGCAAGATTATCCGTTTCGCCCGGAGTAAGGCCGGTAGTGTCAATATCATAGATAAGACTCGTACCGCCAGCAAGGTCGAGACCCTGTTTTAGTTTCTCTCCCGGCGGATAAAGGTTGAAAGCTGCAAAAACAACAAGAACTAATACTAACAAAAGTCCAAAACGAACAACATTTTTATCCATATCGATTCCCTGAAAAATTAAATTTCAAATTTAATTCGAATTAGCTGTTAATCACTCTGTTAACTGCCGATGGTGCAATTTTAATTTTCGTGTTATTTGATTCATCGATCTTCAGCGTGATCTCTGTATCGCTGACATCGAGAACTGTTCCGAAAATTCCGCCAATGGTCTGAACCCTGTCGTTCTTCTTAAGGGATTTAACCATTTGATTCTGCTGCTGCTGGCGTTTTTTGGGGCCTCTGAACATCATGAAATAAAGGACAACAAAAATCAAACCAATGAAGATCAACTGCTGCCAGCCGCCTTGAGGGTTTTTCTTTACAGGTGCAGCGTTTGGATCAGCAGCCTGCTGCGTTGTCGTGGTCTGCTCTTGAGCGTTGATATCATCAGCTTTGATGACTTCCTGTGATGGGGTATTGCTTTCAGCTTGCGCTAAAATCCAATAATTGTTCATAACATTCCTTTCTCTTTTTTCTTATTAATTATTTAGTGTCAGTTTTTCTGACCCATTTCGTTTGTAAGCAGGGCTTTTCAAAGCGGCTTCTGCCCATTTTGTAAACGTGCCATTTTCCACGTTTTCACGTATTTTGTCCATTAAATTATGGTAAAAAACGATATTATGTAAGGAAAGAAGTATCGGGCCAAGCATCTCACCAACGTTAAAATAGTGACGTATGGCAGACCGGGTAAAATTCCGACAGCAATAACAGCCACATTGGGAATCTATAGGGTTTTGGTCGTCAATAAAAGACGAATTTCGCAGCCTTATAGGACCTTCAGATGTGAACGCAAGGGCATTCCTGCCATTTCGTGTCGGCATTACGCAATCGAACATATCGATACCTGCCTCAACGCACTGGATCAAATCGGCAGGTGTGCCGACTCCCATTAAATATCGAGGTTTATTTTCCGGCAGAAGCGGAGCCGCGAATCGAACGGTCTTGAGCATTTCTTCCGTTCCTTCACCAACGCTTAATCCGCCAAGAGCGTAGCCGGGAAAATCCATTTTTATAAGCTCATCCGCACAGCTTTTGCGAAGGTTCAAATCCGTTTGCCCCTGAACTATTCCGAACAGTAATTGCTTATCGTTGGCGTGATGTTTCTTACAGACCGATGCCCACCGAATGGTGCGTTCGACCGCTTTTAACTGCTCCTTTTCGGGTGCATCGTGAGCGGGGCACTGATCGAAACACATTATAATATCGGCGCCAAGTTTGTTTTGGATCGCTGTTGCGCTTGTTGCGTCGAGTTTGATTTTCGCGCCGTCATAAGGACTGGCGAATTCGGTTCCATCGTCGTTGATCTTGTTTATTTCACTCAATGAAAAGACCTGAAAACCGCCGCTGTCGGTCAGGATTGGTTTGTTCCACGCCATAAATTTGTGCAGACCGCCGATTTTTTCGATGATTTCAGTGCCCGGCCGAAGCATCAGATGGAAGGTATTGCCGAGGACAATTTGCGAGCCTGCATCAGCCAATTGAGCGGGCATCAGGCCTTTTACGGTCGCACGAGTGCCGACCGGCATAAACACAGGGGTTTTAATCCGGCCGTGATAGGTATTTAAAAAGCCTGTTCTGGCGTTGCAGTTCGGGTCTTTATTTTTTAGTTCAAAAACTTCCATCATATAATAAATTTTTAATTCTAAATGCTTAATTCTTAATTACGTAAGATATATAGTTTAAGTGCGTAACTATAAGCCAAAAAAGGAGTTTTGACAAGATGAAACTGGGATTATGAACATTCAACATCGAACATTGAACATGCAACTTTGAATAAAGGAATGCATTTTATTCTAAAAAAATCATGCAAGCAAGAATTTGATGGAACTTTTAAAATTGTGCTTAAATTCACGCAAGCAATTTGCAAATTTGCGCAAGCGGGTCGAAAAACAGGGTAAAATCGGGACTTTTTCAGTGCTTTTCGAGACTTTTTCATAGAAAAATTGGAAAAATTCGGGTTTTTTTCGAGTTTTTCGGGATTTTTCGAAGAAGGCGCCTGCGCGTTCTTTTAAAAAGCATCGTTTTCAGAAAAGTAATGAGGGGGGATTTTTTGACGGGAAATAAAAAATCAAATAACTTGCAACGATTTTAAAAAAAAGTGCGCGAAAATAAAAAAACGTGCGGGAATTTTGAAAAATGGCTTTTTGCGACTTGCGCGGTTTTTTATTAGCCACTAAGACACAAAGGCAC
>MHYA01000182.1:0-11068 GCA_001825675.1 Planctomycetes bacterium GWF2_42_9
CCTTTCATCGGAAAAAAGACTTTTTTTGAAAAATTGTAACTTGCGAATAGAACGAATTTACGTAAAACTAATCTGAGTCCTCAGTCCGAGTCCTGTATCGATGATACGGCACCACTTCGCGTACCCTCGCAACCCATCGCAAGCCTTTGCAAAATTTAGGCTTAAATCCGGCTTCTATAATCTCAATTGCGAGCCCTCGTGGCTGTATGCTGCAGCGCCCGGTGGCAGCGCGGATTTTTTTTCGCGCTGCAGTGGTGGGAAAAAAGTGGTCGCAATTAAGACGTATTTGCCAACTATGCTGTTTTAAAATTATTTTTCCCATTATCAAAATTCATCTTCTCAACTTTTTAAGAAATTATCATTTTTCCAGAAATCTTGCATACTCAAACAATTGATTTCTTGTCCATTTCAGAGAATCATTTATTTGCTCTAGGCTTGCTTCATCACCACAGCCATATCCCTGTAGGATACAGCCTGTTAATTCACTGGTACATAATCGTGGCAAAACATACTCTATAAAAAAATCTTGATTTCTGTTTAAATATTTATTACCACGTGAAACATTGTTCACATCAACAAAATAAGCAATTTTTTTTCGAGCCCTGTTAAAAGGACAATCTTCTATGGATGTCTGTGGTAAAGCGAACTCTCCTGGGCCAGCATGTAATTGAATTGATTTGATATTTGTGATTTCCAGTAAATTATCTACATTATGATTGTAATTCCCACAGCAATGAATATGAACTCCGCCAAAAGTTTTACCAATTTGGCAGTTATAAGGCAAGGCAAACTCCTTATACATATCTGGACTTAGCATTATTAAAGGAGTGTCATCTGCAATACAAAGGCCAATGTTATCACTTATACACGGGAAATTTGCACCCGGAAATCCCGGGTGTTCCATCTTTGCTAAGAATTTATTCCAAACTTCTATCGTATAATCAGTAATAATCTGGCACAAATAATGTACAGCTTTGGGATTTGTAATGCATGCCATCAGTAATTCCTGCGGTTCGACTACTTGAGCGGCAACACTGAAGGGAGTTTGAATGTCCGGAGTCCAAAATGGGATGTCCGTTCCGAGTTTCTGCTGTGCATAATCGATCCAATCTAATTGACGTTTGATTACAGGTGTTTGCTGCGGAGGCTTAGGTCTCAAAGCATAAACCTCATTTATGTCTGTTATTCGATGTTTTACCCATGGGCTTTGTCCGTTCTGAAATATAATGTCACAGTCAAAAGCGTTGGGTATCATCACAACTGTACAATAACACAAAATTACAGGCGTCAAGTCATTATCTGTAAGTGACAAATTGTTTGCCCATCCGACTGCATTTGAAAGCATTTTGTCAAAATCTTCGAATGTTTCCTTTGGGGAATACTGCGGCACGAATACATTCGGTTCAACCACTGGAACTTCTTCACCTTTTCTGCGGTTATAAGCACTTTTTAATCGTTTTTCTGAAAGAAGAATTTTATCGGGGTTAAAATTAACCAATTTTGAATTCATAATTATTTATCCTTTCATGTTTAAATCTATTCTGTTTTGGTCATCAATATTTTTCATTGATTATCCGATATTTTAACATAATGAATTTGCCCAACCAACAATACATATCCCGATTAAGAGAGTTATCATGCCGAAAACCATTATTACCCATGTTTTACGGCTTACGCCTTTCCATTCCGATGTAAAGACGCCTAATATATTTGCCCAAAGAATGGCTACAGAATTGATTAATGCCCAGCCAATTGTAGGACCGATATTACCAAGATTGGCGGAAGCTATTCCAAACAATGCAATTCCTATTGTCTCTACAGCCATTAATGGCGTGAAAAAAAAATAAAATCCTGTTCCCTTGTGAAGGTATATCCTCCATGTTTTAGCTTTGTTTATTAGCCAAAAGCAATACGCAAGATTTAGAATTCCCGCTCCCATTAAGGCAATCGGTAAAACCGCATTAGCGGCAACGGTGCTGGAAACTCCGGAGTTAATCGCCGCTTGAGTTAAAGAGTTGCCATATATGAAAGCATAATTTAATCCCGGAGATGCTATTCCGCTTAAAATGCAAATGATTATGCCTTTTAAAAATGTTTTTTTTGTTGTTTGATTTGTTGAAGCTCGACTAGAAATATCCCTTTCTTTAATCACTGCTCCAAGTGAATTTATTACAACGCTGATTAATATAACAGCTATGCCGGCCATAACAGCAATGCATTTGGGAGCAAGCAACTTAACATTTGCAGCCATTATCATTGGCAAAATTGAGCCTATTATAATTATCAATCCCACCATGAGTGAATAACCTAAACCTATTCCCAAATAGGACAAACCAAGACCAAATGTCAACGTTCCAATACCCCAGCATGAGCCAAAAAGAAAAACCAAAAGTAAATCAGTCCAGCTTGAATTGCTGTATATCGCCGGAAGATGAGGTATTGTGAAAATTGCTATCAGACATGGCAAAACTATTAATCCCCAGAGCGCGAACATACTCCAACTATGTTCCCACCGCCACTTGGTTGTAAACTTCATAGGAAGCCCAAATGAGCCTGCACATATTCCTGCAACAGCCGTTAATAAAATCCATTTCATATAAAATCTCGATAACTTTGTTTAAATTTTATCGCCAGAACAACTCTGCCGGGGCCATGCGCGGTTGAGCCATACAGATTTGTAACTATTTTAAGCCGGCTTTGCTTAGCCCCCGGCATATGGTGAATATTTAGAATCTTACAAATATATTATTAAATAAATTTGTTCATATTTCACATCCTATTTTGTTAAGCATCAATTCCAATTTCAAAAAATCTTATTTTCCTGTAGATTTAATTATGTTCTCAAGTAAGGGAGCAAGCTTTTCGGCGATGGCATAAAAGCCGGCATCAGTCAAGTGGGAACCATCTACTGTTGGATGATCACCTCCGGCTTTAATTATCGCACCTGCATCAAAAACATAAACATTCTTATCGCCACTTTCTTTCAGCTTGTGATATGTCTCAAATAAAATCTTATGTTTCAGACCGTATTTTTTTGCTGATTCAAGTTGGTCATCAATCTCGTAGGCGAAATGTATCTCTGTCATCAACACGATGGGTATCTCAGGATGACGGCTGCGAAGAATATTGACAAACTTTTCATAACGATGCATATATTCATTCATATTCGCAAGCGGATCAACAATGTAAACGCTCGCATCAAGCTGAGACATCAACTCTGCTAAAAGTTCATCGCCATTGCCGCTGCCGGAAAAACCGAGATTAATGACATCAGAATTTAAACGTCGGCCTGTTATACCTATAAAAGAATTGGAGCAGCGACTTGCGCATCCTCCCTGTGTTATAGAGGTTCCATAAATTACTATGGGCTTTTTGTGCTTATAGTCTGAAGGGGCGGAGATCATGGCATTAGGGTCAAGACCTATTTCAAGTGCTTTTATATTGGTATAAGAAGGTAAGTACAACGTAAACTCACGCATCTGGCAGACCTTTTTTTCAAAAAACACATGATCGCAGATATCAGAACCTTTCTTCGGATGAGTATTAAGCCAAAAATCCTGATTTCCGGGAGCACCGATATATAAATCTATTCCACTTACCGCAACAGAACTCATGTGCCACATATCAAAACGACTCGATTCATCATTTCCTGGCGTTATGCGGAGTTTTAACTGTGAAGAATCTGTCTTAAAACGAATACGAGCATCGACAGGACACTGGCTCAATCGCCATGTTGAAGGATTAGCAGCTGCAATCTCTTTTTCTCGGCTGAGCGGTAATCGGCAAAAACTTCCATTATTCTGATTATACCAGCCAAGTCCATTGACAGTAAAAACAGAATTAGGCTCTACTTTTAGCCAACATGTATTTGCATCAGAAGCCACAACAGTAAATCCTAAAGATAGTAATAATAATAAAACAGTTATCAAAATTTTTCGCAACTTTTAGCCTCATTTATATAAATCGTCTCTTAAAATTGCCATAATTTAAGATACTTTATCCGCCTCGCTGCAGTCGTCCCTTTTTAGATGCTTTTTTAACATAAATCTGGGCCACTTTTAAATGCATCGCCAAATGGAGGCTAAATTTAAAGCATTATTGTTTGTTACTATCTAGGTGAATTAGCACTCCTTGCCCGGCAACCAGCCATTCTCCTTCTTTAACATCAAATCTGCGTAAAGTTGCATCTTCAGCTGATACAATTTCGATTTTAGTATCGGTTGACTGCGCATCTAAAAAGAATTTGGCTGATTTTTGAAGACTTAAGTTGACGATCATGGCATAGTGCTGTCTCTCATTGCTTTCAAACTCCCCTATCATAAGAGGCGAAGTTGATCTAATACTTCTAACTAATTTTCCAGGAGTGTATTCTATGCCCATATCGTTTGTGAAGTAAACAGCTGTTGATTTTAGAGGCAGCAAAATCGGTCCGAGGACAGATACTTGTCTATTTATTTCCTGCATATATCGCCATGTCAGCGTTTTCCTATCAGAATGGCTTACAAACGCGTTCTCGTTTGGATCAAATTTGTCTACAGGAGTATATCTTTTTTCACCCCTGGAATAATAAGTCCACCATCCGATTCCTTTGGCACCGGCAGCTAGAGTTGTATAAGCTTGTAGACTAATATTCGCAGGCGATGGTATCGCTGCAACATTCAATCTGATCTGATTGGAGGAAACTATATTCCAAAATGGAATATTATATTTTAAGGCAATTTCGCGTACTTCCATGAGATTATTAAAGTAGCTTGTAGCTACGCCCTTTACTTCAAGATCGTTGGAACATTGTACTGTGTAATTGTCATAACACAATATTTGAGGATTTACGATGCTGACATATTGCTCCAAATAATCCATATAGGTGGCAGCTTCTAATTGTGAGTTATTTTTTGCACCAACAGTACCATAGTTCGGATATAGATTTATGAACGCAAGTTTACCAGGATCATACTTTCGGAATGCCTTCACTATTTTTGCCAAAGTTGGAAAACAGGAAGCTCCGGGTTCATCGATTATGTGGTAACCGAGCAAAGCCGTACTATTCTTCGATTTTTCAACCAGTTCCTTCACTTTGCTATCAATTTGATCATCCGTCAGCGAATTGGTTCGTATTCCATTTTCTTCGCCAAAACTCCCAACAATTGACATCAGTCCTAATTTTTCAGATTCGGGCAATAATTCAGGTTTTATGAAAATTGACATCGTAAAATTACACTCAGCCATACTTGCTAAACCGTTATTCATATTCGCCCCATTTGAATTATCGAACCAATCCCATGGAAGAATTGGAAAAAAATTGGCTGGGAATCTAAGATCAGCTCCTTGGTAAGTTAGTTCGGATGAATTATTTTCAATTTGGTTATTTAACGAACTTTGCTCTGCACAAAGCAAACCCGGAAAAAACAAGAATAACGACGCACTGAAATACCTGGTAAGAACTCGATTGGTAAATTGCATAAAAACTCCTTATAAAGTAATATAAACACAATTAATTTTTCCATATTAACATCATGGCAGAATTTATACCATGATGAGTTAACGCATATTCGAACTGCCACTTATTATTATTCGGGCTAAAAGACTCAGGAACTGTCCATTTTTCCCAAGGCACATGTAATGGGCCCAGTATGTTCTTTCGCCCCCCGATTATCTCAACCACAACCTGTGAAAGACCAGATTCAAAAGCTTCGGTAATATCTGCTTCAAATGGAGCCCATGGAAGTACAGATTTTGTTTCACCAGCTTGAATAACAACTGCTGTACAGGAGACATCATTTAATTTGATGATCGCTTTTTTCCCTTTTCTCTGCTGATCATGCAGTGGAATTATATATTTAACAGAGCCCGTGTAAAAATCTAACCCTTGACCAATCCACGAGCCCTGTTTGAGCTGCTTGACTGGTTTGATAACCGTTACATTTCCAGGCGAGAGAGGCGCGTTAGATTGAATTGAACTCACACCAAAGTCTCCCACCAAGTATAAATCTTCAAATTCCATTGAAGTGTTATAGTCAAACGAAAGAATTATTTCATTTAAGCCGCATTTTAAACAGTGTTGTATGTTTATGGTTTTGAAGTCTTCATCAATCCAAAAACCATTTTCAACATTTACGATTTTGCCATTCAAAGTAATTTCGTAATCCTGTGGATTTTCGATAGCCAGATTGCATATTTTTGGAATCTCACTCATATGAAACGGATACAGCAACTGGGCATGCCCCTTTGATTCAGTATCGATACGACTATTAGCCATCAAATAATAGGGCTGATGTTCGATGCCAATTCTCGCTTTTAAACCAAATTTATTGCGAATTATTTCATCTGCTTTCAGGGTGGGAATAAGCTCCGAATAATCGTCTTTTCCGAATCTATATCTGCAATAATCCAAAGGCACGCTGTTAGGTTCGGATAATTCAATATCAAATGGTCCATTCAACTGCACTACAGTTTCTATCTTGTCAGTACCACGTAGAACATCTGCTTCTTTTACGTCAAGCCCAAACGTAAAGAGTGCAGACCCACTTGGCGGCAATGTGTATTCAAAATTTAAACCAGATTGTTTTTGGCAAGCATCAATATATGTTCTGGTACCAGACAATGCATCCCATGCGATTACCGGCGTTCTCACATCTTCAACTGACACGCTAACTGTAACAGGTTGTGTTCGGTTTTGTGATTGCATGAAGAGCATTAGCCAATCCTGTTCTTTTTTAAGGCAAGCCCAGATATTTTTTGCTTCTGAATTTCCATTGGTTATAGAGAACCGGCGATCTAAAATTTCAATTAGATCTGCTATACAACTGTCTCCATTATGGTACTGCTTACACTTTGTAAAGAATTCCTCCAATTCTGACGAAGGCACTGCATCAATTAACGATGCTAAAGGTTGCAGGCACATAATAATTCCACCAGCTTTTGTAAATTCACGCAATAATTCAAATGTAGAGCGCCTTAAGGTGTGAATTGGTGGCACAATGATGATTTTATATTGCATTCGACCGACAATAAACTTATTTCCTTCAACTCTTGCATGTCTGGAAATTATTGTCTCATCGCCAAAGTCCCAGCCAAAATGATTTTCCATCAGGCCAGAAATAATCGTTCTAATTTCACCAGGCAATTGTTCGGCAAGATCATCCAAATAGGGTCTTCGATCAAAATTGTATGTTCCCCAAGCACTCTCAATTGTATTCAGCAACAGCACATCATGCAATGGTTCGCCTTTTGAAAGCATATAACTTAACCTGCCAAGGTAATCCTGTACAGTTTTGTAATAAGGCCACCAAGGAGAATGCTCCGAGATACTAGCCGGACAATCTCTTTTTGCACCACCTTTAAGGCTATAGTGCGTTAGATGGGGGCAAACAAAATTAACTCCGGCTGCAAACTGCCAATCTGCTACAAATTTATGCCCTTCCAACGGCCAGTCCCAGCCTGTGCAGCCATACATCTCACTAAGTACACGTTCTTTTCCAAGTTGTCCAGCAACTGATGTGCATTGTTTAACGGTCGCAATTTCTTGAGATTGATCACAAAGCAAATCTATCCCAGGCCATCCCATATATTCATAGTGCGGCATGCACGAACCAACAGCTGAGATTTGTGCATTGAACGGCTCTTCCCACAAAAGATGACCTGTAAGATTTAAAGAATGATCCTGGCACCAAAGTCCTATTTGCTTCGTATAAGCTTCGAGTAACAATTCTGAAATGGTTTTAAAATAATCATATTTTATTTTTGAAAAGTTGCATCCAAGTTTAGCAAATATCAACTCCGGTAAAAAAGGTATAAGGTCATAGCCCCGTCTAGAAAGGAATTCCTCACGAAAATGGCAACTCCAGTGACAATTGATTTTGCCATCTTTATTTCCCACTGAATCGTAACCAGCGTTTGGTTCATCAGTAAAAATTCCAGGAATTAATGTGCCAAAATCTTTGCTGAAACGGCTTGCATATTCTTTGTGTGTCAAACGTATAAACTCGGCAACAGCCTGAGCATTCATTGTATCAAGGTAGGTTCCATCATTTTCCCAGGGCCTTGGTCCTTCTAATCGCACTGTAAATGTTAGCAGCTTTTTAGAATGAGTAAGGATCACCTGGTTATGTTGATGAATCATCTCATAATCAATCAAAAATTCTTTTTCATCAATAGTGGCAATGAATTTCCAATCCGTTGGTTCGTTTACAATGTGATCATGATCAAGTATTTCAACTTTCAAAAAGTGCGTCCGAAAATTTGGATTTGTCCTAGTTATAACGCCTCCATTACTCCCTGAAGGATATCTATCCTCATCATAGAGATATGCTTTCATATCTAAAGAGCGAGCCATTTCAATACAAGAGCGAATACATCTAAACCATTCCTCGGACAAGTACTCAGTTCGTAGACCGTATCTGCTATGCATGAAAAATCCACCCATACCAGTTGTTTTCATGTTTTGTATTTGACGCTGCAACCGATCTGGCTCAAGTTTGTCATTTAATGACCAGAATGGGGCAGGTCGGAATATAGCTGGAGGATTTAACCATTCTGATTCAAAATCAAGTTCTGCATTTTTAGCTATAGTGTTTTTAAAAGGCATAGTTTATTCTTTGATATTAAATAAATCAAATTCACAGATTACAAATGTTTCAAATCGAGGAATACTAATTTCAATTACTAATCCGTCTGGAGCAACCGTACTATTCACGTCATTTCCTACTGTACTGCAATTTTTCGATACCCGCAGATTAGTAGGCAATGCGATCTCGGCGGTTAAATCGTTAATCGGTATATTAGGCATTTCGTCCTGAACATTTGTGAGACAAATAAGCAATCTATTGGACAACGTGCTTTGTAGAATTGTGATTTCGACGCATGAAGGAGCATTTGTAATAATTTTAAATTCGCTTGAAACATAATTTCTAAATAATTTGGCTGCAAATTGCTGCTGAGCATTATTTTGCATTGCCATCAGGCTGCTATAGACATAAATGCAGGTTCCCTTTCCGTACTTATTAACAGCAACAGCAACGTTTTCACCCATTGCTGCAGGAGGATTACTGTGAATAGATGCATAGTGCTCCGGGTTCTCTGGATCCGTATACGGCTCACAGACATGCGCAATGACTGATGCGGTTGTTGCCACTATCTTGGGCGCGGTATAATCACATGAGACATATTCACCTGACTGCTTCAAATAGCTGATCTTGCCTGTCCTTTGACCCGTAAAAGACACACCAAAGACATCTTTCAAAGCAAAATCATCGTGTTTGCCTTCAGAATCGTACAAAGAAGAATCGCCGGTAACTATCAGTGTGCCACCATTCATGACGTATTCACGCAGCCTATTCACTTCAGGTGCCGACATCCGAATTGCATTGTTGATTATGATCGTTTTAAACTGTTGAATATCATTGCATCTGTCATTAACTATGCGGTAAGGTACATGTAATTGGTTTAAAACTATTGAAGTACCAAGAACTTCTTTCAAAGCGCGGACATCAACAACGGAATCCATGTTCGAAATGGATGCAATCTTTAGAAGATCAATCATGTTAGTCCCATTCAATTTGGGATCAAAATAGGATGCCATTGAGTAATACAACCCCACATCTCCAACCAACACAGGTCTATTAGACTCGATTTTTGATTTGAATGCATTTAATTTTGTATTAACATCAGCAAGGCGTTTATATGTACTCTCTTCTAAAGTACCGTCAGGATTGATTGCGTCAATAAAGAGGAAGGCACCACCGTTAGCAAGTGTAATTGCTGCTGAAGAGAAAAGCTCCTCTTCTGACTTTGTAGAAGTGTGATCATAAAGGTTTACACACCGTGATGTCATAAACTCAAATGGTACATTTGATGAGAATGCTGACATAACTTTAGCACCTAGACGATGCTGATTTTTGCCCCCGTAAAAATCACCGGAAGCATAATCAGATGCCATAGAAAACGAGGAATCGAGTCCAAGGTACCAGCCAAGCATTACCGTGGAGAACTGATGAACAACACTAATATCAGGATTATGCTTTTTAGTTGCTTGTGTCAATCTTACTGCAACTTCGTTAAGCCATTTCTCACGCGCACACTGAAGCAGCATCCAATCTCTGTCTGCCCAATTTATTGTTTCGGGTATTTCGAGACCATATTCCTTTTTAAATCGATCACGGCATACAGAGCAATAACAAATGCCAGGCCAAAAAGTCATATCAATAAATAGCCCTGCAATATCATAGGAAACGATCTCGCATATCTGTTCTTCTGAAAATCGCATGTACTCAGGGTTATTAGGGCAACATAACCAGTACCTTCCTGACTTGAAACTGCCAGAGGCATCATAAAACCGCCATGCAGGATTATTCTTGGCAGCATCTTTATGCCAAATCACATTGTAATACGCTATTGGAGTTATATTTTGTTCTTTTAAACATTTTATAGTTTCCCCAAAAATGTCCCTGCCGTTTAAATTTTTGTGCACATGGCCGACTTTAGAAGGATAATAACAGTTGCCATTTATACAACACGCCGGGACCATGCTTACTCTACAGCCACTTAGCTTCATGTACTTCGCATAAAGCTCAGGATCAAACTTGCTCATGAAAATAGGATTTTCATCTGACACGTGATTATCCACTAGTATACGTGCATAAGATTCTTCATACCATTTGGACATATGTCTTGCTCCATACTCTTAAAGAAATTGAATGTTATAGACCAAACAACTTTATTGAATTTTCGCGGGCAACTTTGTTAAAAACTATTTCACTTATTTCACCTGAATCACGAAGCTCGATCAAATACTCTCTAGTCGTAAATGGCATATCGGGCGGACAAATATCAGTACCGAACATGAGTCTATCCTGGAACTCATTCAAAAACTTAATTCCAAATCTACGATCACGGGCAAGTGCGTTATAACCGCAATCTGCTGAAAGATCACCATACAAGTTCGGGTAACGCCGGAAGAACCATGGCACAACACCTTCTTCATCTATTGGGTAATTTGGATATCCTCCCCTAACACTCCAATCAGGCATCAATATCGCACTGCGGTCAGCTGGACTGCGAAGCCGGCCTATTT
>MHYA01000182.1:11140-12557 GCA_001825675.1 Planctomycetes bacterium GWF2_42_9
AGACCAAACATACCTCCCAGCTTTCCCATCATATCAAAAATGATTGGTAGTCCACCCTCCCCGGCATGTTTAAATAAATTCTGCACCATTGGATCACACACTTTCAAGTTGCACAATATTTCTCCGACACCCTTGCAGCCGAGATCTTTGTAGTGTCTCAAAACATCACCGAGCGGTGCATCAGCTGAATGGGTAATTGCACGCGGATCAATATTGCAAAAAGCAAAGAACCAATCAGGGTAAGTTTTGACCATGTTCAAGATATCTTCGTTAGATTGAGGCAAGTAGACTTCAGAACTGACTATAGGAAGCAATATACCCTTTTCGATGCCAGCTTGTTCAAAACGTTTTATAACTTCTTCTGGAGTTGAAAAAACTTTTCGGCCATTTATGGGAGGATGGTTCCAATATGCATGTGTATGACAATCTATAAACATACCAAAATCCTTACTACTTCGAGCCAATAATTACTTATTACTTAAAAATTTACTTTATTTCTATTCCAATCAGGTTTTCGATAAATTGTTTTACCTCTTGTTCTGAGCTGAATATAGCAAAACTGGTTTTTGTCACAAGTTTTGATCCTTTCACAATACCATGATCAATTTCCGCTGCCCCGACCGTCTCCAATTCAAAGAAATTTTGAGTTGGTCCGCCATTGAAAATGCTATAATTATCAGCAGCAGAATAAGGACCCTTAGGTTGATCATTATCAGCAAAGTTTAAATATGTGCCTTGAGATGGAACCACAATTTCACGTATACAGATAATTCTACTGGCAGTATCACAGAAGCCTATACAGGATGCATTTGCCGCAGTTTTTATCCCAATTTGACCTGCTTTTATTCCATCTGTTCTATAAATCAAACCTCGGGATCCATAGTCTAGCCTCTCGTTAGGATGCTCATAAAAATCGAAGTTAACAGCATTATATACATCTTCAACCAGTACGAATGCTATTGTGGTTTTGCCGGCATTAAATTGTTCGAGAGTCCAACAGCCTAGAAGGCCATCTTCGGAATCAAGTTGATTTAGCACGTCAACACAGTCTTCCACTGTATAAGCAAAGGAGCAAACAGGCGTTATCTGATTAAAAAGCTCAGTAACAGGAGCAATCGAAAACGTCCTATGCATATTAACTTTTATCTGAGTACCTTTACGATTAATTAGCATAGTCTGCTTGTGTGCAATAGCGGATTTCTGAGATTTATTGATCATTATGAAAGGTTCACTGTTTATGGCCGACTGAACCCGCCAAGTATTTCCTTCATAATTGAACCCGAAAATTCCTCCTTCAGGTGCTGGCCAAAAATTATTGCCTCCGTAATTATTAAAGGTTTTGTTAGGACTCTTCACTGTATCAATGTCAATTCGATGCAATGACAATCCGTTAAGATTGCAGAGCTATATTTGTACC
>MHYA01000183.1:0-5617 GCA_001825675.1 Planctomycetes bacterium GWF2_42_9
GCGAACTTTCTGGTTTGGGTTTGTTTCAATTGCCGTATTTTTTATTCTGTATAATATTTCTGGTTTGCTCTTGGCACTTAGCTTTTATCTGCTCTTGCAAATCATCAGTAAACTTTGCAGAACGGTCGTCAATCTTGCGGCTTCGGGAAGAAGTCCCGCCCTTACTTTTGTCAGCAGCTTCATTGCTATAATTTTGGCAGGCGCGATTCTGCTTATACTGCCAAAGAGCCATACCACCCCTGTCAGTTTTATCGACGCTGTTTTCACCGCTACAAGCGCAACCTGCGTAACAGGTCTTACCGTCAAGGACACCGGCCCAGATTTTACGCTTGTCGGCCATACAATCATCTTGTCTTTGATTCAGCTTGGCGGTTTGGGAATTGTAATTTACGGAACAGTGTTCGCTCTGCTTTTCGGCCAGACTCTTGGAATGAAACAAACCGCCGCGATGCAGGACTTACTTAGCGAACAAACCTCCGGCATCATCGCGCACTTTATACGTTTTATTTTTATGGCTACTATTATTATCGAAACTCTGGGCGCCGTTTTTCTGCACGATATGTGGCTCACTACAGCGCCGCTGCCAAAACACATTGAAAGCATCTGGTTCTGTTCTGTCTTCCATTCTATCAGCGCATTCTGCAATGCTGGCTTTGGTTTATTTTCAGATAACCTTGTGAAATATGCTTTCAACTGGCAGATATACGGCATTATTTGTCCTTTGATTATTTTTGGCGGTCTCGGTTTTGGTGTACTGCATAATATAGTTGATTTCTCATGGTACAAATTCAAGAATTTTTTGATTCACCTGCCAAAAACACATAGACATCTAATCGGCCACGAGAAAATTCAGCTTCAAACCAAAATCGTCTTGCTCGTAACTTTCATTCTAATTATCGCAGGAACATTTTTCCTGCTCATTCTTCAGCACAATACCGGCGATGGCAATTTCAACGTACCTGATGCCGTTTTTCAGTCCGTTACAGCCAGAACCGCAGGTTTCAATACTATAGAAATTCGCGAACTTTCAGCACCTTCGAAAATGTTTCTCATCCTGCTTATGCTCATTGGCGGCTCACCCGGCGGAACTGCAGGCGGTATCAAAACCGTTACTCTCGCGATTATCATTATGGCTGTTTACGCTACCGCTCGCAGAAGAGCGGAGGTCGAAATTTTCCGCCGTTCGATTCCTTTGTCGTCTGTCGGCAAAGCATTGACCGTTGTTTTACTTTTTATCTTCGTATATTTGACCACCGTCTTTCTTTTATCTATCACTGAAAGACACAGCGATTTTGAATTTATAGAAATTATGTTTGAAGCCGCCTCCGCACTGGGTACTGTTGGATTATCCTGCGGCCTTACATCGTCTTTGACAACTGCAGGAAAAATCATTATCATTATTACTATGCTCATCGGCAGACTTGGACCGCTCACTTTGCTCGCTGCTATGACCTTTAATATCAAACCGGCACGTTACAATTATCCGACAGAACCGGTCGTTGTAGGATAATTAAAAGCGCCGACTAAAAGGAACAGAAAATGAAAAAATTTGCTGTAATAGGTTTGGGACGATTCGGCAGAAGACTTGCCGTTTCGCTTACTAACAGTGAAGCCGAAGTAATTGCCATAGATCAGAATCGCGATATCGTTGAACAAATTCGCGACGAAGTTACGCACGCCGTCAGACTCGATTCAACAGACGAAGATGCTCTCCGCGCACAGGGCGTTGATAAAGTCGATGTCGCTATCGTCGGCATTGGTCAAAGCGGCAGAGGTTTTGAGTCTTCTGTTCTGACAGTCGTTAATCTAAAGGCAATGGGTGTTCCTCGTGTTTACGCTCGTGCGGAAACAATAGTCCAGGGTCAGGTGCTTGAAAAAGTCGGCGCTACGGAAGTCATTTACCCTGAAATCGAATCCGCTCAACGCTGGGCCGGCAAACTTATTACGCCGCAAATACTTGATAAGATCGATTTGTCGCCGGGCTATTCTTTAGCCAGCGTTATCGCTCCGTACAGCTTCCACGAAAAAAGTGTTCTCGATTTGCAGCTTCGCCAGAGATTCGGCGTTAACCTCGTTTCGATAAAAAGAGGCGATAACGTTGAGGATCAAAGGCAAAAAGGCGAAATTATCAATGTCCCATTTCCTGAAACAATTATCTACGCAGGCGATACCCTGATGATTACCGGCTCCGATGAAAATCTTTCCGCCCTGCCCGAAAAATAAAAATGATTGCGATTACAATCAGAGCCCGAAGCGTTGGAGCAAAGCCTAAACCCTGCGCAAGGGTTAGCGCCGGGTCTGTCAACTATCAGAGATACTCACCGATCCTGTCATTCTGATTCCTGTTCTCCTTCTTCCTGATTTACTGTTTCCCTGATTAACTATCAACTACCACCCAACAACTATCGACTAATCTTTCTATATTTTCTCAATTCCGCAAGAATATTTTTCATATCCTCTGCCCAAGGCGCCTCGAACATCATTCTCTGCATCGTAGTCGGATGCGTAATTTCAAGCTGCCACGCGTGCAGTGCAGGCCTATTTATCAGAGGTTCCTGTGGCTCGGCTTTTTTATCCTCGATCTGCCACGGATAAACAAATCGGCCGCCGTACATTTCATCTCCAATGATCGGATGTTTCAAATATGACATATGCACGCGGATCTGATGCGTTCTGCCGGTCTTGATATTTACCTTAACAAGCGTATAGCCGCGGAACTTCTCAATATTTTCATAAAACGTGATCGCTTCCTTGCCGATCTCCGGCCGAACAGCAAACCGCTCACGTATAACCGGATGAACAGCCAAAGGCTTATTTATGCAATCGGCATCCGGTTCGGGCGTACCGTGCACTATCGCCATATACGTTTTCTTGGTTTTCCTATCCTCGAATTGTTTCGCGAGCCGCCAGTGAGCCGTTTCATTCTTTGCGACAACCAGACAGCCCGTCGTATTTCGGTCGAGCCTGTGAACAATCCCCGGCCGGAAATCCTCGCTGCCTTTTGATAATTTTTTCTGATGAAAAGCCAAGGCATTAACAAGCGTTCCCTTTTTATAACCTCTTGCTGGATGCACTATCAGATTTGCCTGTTTATTGATAACAAGAATATCATCATCTTCGTAAATGATATTCAGCGGAATATCTTCGGGGATATACTCCTTCGCAGGCGGAGGCGGAAGAATTACATCGATAGTATCGCCTGTCGAAATTTTTGAGCTTGGTTTTACGAATTTGCCGTTGATACTGACAGCCTGTTCGTCTATCAGTTTTTGCAGCATCGTTCGGCTGAAATTACTCAACCTGCCCGCAAGATACTTATCGAGTCTTCTGACCGTTATATTCGTGCCGACCTTAAGCGTTAAATGTTCAGCACCTTCGCCGGCTTCAGTCTCGATAATTTCCTGATCGTTCTGCTCGTTTAAATTTTCAACTGAATCCATTTATTTAGACTGGTTAAAATCTTTAGGAGCAGTTAGCTGGTTTAAATCTGTGATTGGTTCTTCGAGTTTAAGAATAGGAGTCTTAATCTCCGGCGTTTGAGGCTTTTCCGATTTCGCGAAAACTACACGCTTCATATTATCGCCCATCGTATTAATGCGAACCTCTGCCCTGCTTTGATATGTTGTACCCTTATAATTCGGGTCGTTTACAATTTTCTGATAAGTTTCTTTTGCACCGCCGAAATCGCCCATATCTTCAAGACTCAAACCGATTCCGAATTGAGCCATCGCGGCTATTTGCGGATTTGATTTCGCTTTTTCAAAAGCCTCTTCATACAGCTTTTTAGCCTGTTCGATCTGGAACTTACGAACATCAGCTTCCGCCAATGTCGCCCTGTAATGCGTTTCAGTTCTTAATGCTTCAGCTCTTTTGATTGTCGCAAGTGCCGAAAGATTCTTGTTATCTGTTTCTTTCGCTGATGTCTCAAGCGTGCTTGCGGTATTCATCAGAACATCCGAAGCGCCCAAACCTTTTGTTTGCCCCTGAACGATCATTTGCTTCTGTGCGCCAAGCTGATCGAGAGCCTGCGTTACCATCGCATTTTTCTCGTTCCAAACTTTGCCTTCTCTGGTATAGAAAAATATCGAATATGCGATTAAAGCCGCGACAACGACAACCGCGATTATCACTGTTGTCATATTTTCTTTAAACCATTTCGGAAAATTTGCAATCCAGTCTGCCAATTCGTTTGTTGCCAATTCATGCCGACGTTCTGATTTCATACTTATTACCTTTCTTGTTCAGTTATCTTTAATAGCAAATTTTCTTTGCATTTCAATCTGACTTACAAATCTTTATTTAAGGCCTTATCTCTAATAATGCACTTTGTCATTCTGAACGCAGTGAAGAATCTCGTTTTTGGTCCAAAAACACAAATGCTTATATTGGTTCAGCTTCTGTCTTAGAATTAAGAGATAGCCTTCAATTTTAAATATTAAATCTTCAATTATAATCGTTTACCTTTAGGCTTGCAATAAATGTTTTACGTACTAGAATTATTGTTTTGTTATTTACTTGTGCCAAAAATAGGAAAAATCCAGATGTTTCATAAAATTCCGGTTTCCCTGCTTTTCTGTACCTTGTTTTCTCTATTTATTACCCCTAGTTTTGCCCAAATTGACAAAACTAAATATATTACCATAGACGAAATCAAACCCGGAATGGACGCATACTGCCTGACAGTTTACCAGGGTGTCGAACCGAAAAAATACAACCTTAAAGTAGTATCAACAATAAAAAACTATACCCCAAACCGCAACGCGATACTTGTTATCGGAACTGATGAAGAATTTATTCATTCCGGCCCGGTCGCAGGATGCAGCGGTTCGCCTGTCTATATAGATGGCAGACTCGCAGGCGCTCTCGCCTTCGGCTGGACTTTCAGTAAAGACCCTCTTTATGGAGTAACCCCAATCGATGAGATGCTCGAAGCTGGCAAAATCAAAAACGCCCAAATAAACACCGCCTCTTGTGCCGATTTTTCAAAGCCGATTAATCTCAAAGATTCTTATCAGAAATTGATGAGCCAGAGAATTTCCCAGCAATCTACCGGCGGCGCTATGCAATTAGCCTGCCCCATTGCCACAACTCTTCCGCAATCGTCATTTTCAAACCTCAACGGCATTTTCGAATCCGCAGGTTTCATCCCAGTCTCCGCAGGTTCAGCTTCCGGTTCAGCCGAATATAAAGATGTTACTTTCAAACCCGGCGGCATCATCGCTCTGCCTTTAGTTTATGGCGATATAGATTTATCAGCAATCGGTACGATCACCGAAGTCGCCGATAACAAAGTTTACGCTTTCGGCCACAACCTTCTCGGCCACGGCCCAATCGACGTACCAATGGCAACCGGCTACGTCCACACCGTTGTCTCAAGTCTTCTGCGTTCATTCAAATATGGCCAATCGCTTGAGATCAAAGGCGCTTTATATAATGACCAGTCGGTAGCTGTTGTCGGCGAGATCGGCAAACAGGCAAAGACAATTCCGCTGCAAATCAAGATCGAACGATACAACGATAAGCCCCGAACGTACAACTGCCGGATGGCTGTGCATAATTATTTCACCCCGCTTTTGACAGCTACCTGCCTTGTTGGTACAGCGACGATGGTCGGCGA